>CANQIR010000127.1 GCA_947624095.1 uncultured Bacilli bacterium | reverse complement strand
AGAAATAATTTTAATGGCTCTAAAAAGACGTTTAAAAGTTAATTTTGCTTCCGTCAGTATTGGCAGTAGTTTATTAAATGATAAGGATGTTGTATTAAGTCTTGTTAAAAAAGATGGTTTTCAACTTCAGTATGCAAGTAAGGAATTAAAACAGGATTTGGATGTAGTATTACAAGCTGTAAAAAAGTCTCCCAATTCTTTACAATATGCTAGTGAAGAATTACGTAATAATAAAAAAGTAGTATTAGCTGCAATAAAAAAAGATGGAGAATCTTTACAATATGCCAGTGAAAAATTGCAAGATGATAAAGAAGTAGTATTAGAAGCTGTAAAAGAAAATAGTTTAGCTCTTCAATATGCCAGTGATAGATTACGTAATGATAAAGCCATAGTCTTAGAAATGCTAAAAAATATAAATTTATTTAATTATGTAGGCTCAGCATTTGGACGTGTTGGTTCAGGATTTAAATATGCTAGTGAAGAGTTAAGAAATGATAAAGAAGTAATAATAGAAGCTATAAGACATATTGGAAATGATGCATTGCAATATATTGGTGATAAGTTAAAAGAAGATGAAGATATTTTAAAATTAGTAAAATAACTAAATGAATCCTCAAAAATTGAATATACTATTTGCTATTTTCCTAAAAATATAGTATATTTATATTGCACTTGAAAGCGTGTGAAAATGTTTTTCGCTTCCAGGTGGTGCGACTAATAAATGATCCTGGTTGAAAATGTAGGACAACTTCATTATAAATTGAGTTGTCTTTTGTTTTATAGTATACTTTTTATGAAGTTGGTAACAGTGGAAATAAAAGTTAATAAATATAAAAAAGTAGTTGTCAAGAAGATAGAAAATATAGTTTTTGTAATATCAATAAATTTAAATAATAGAAATACGAAACATATTCAAAATTTCTATTTCTGTGCATTTTCCTATTTAAAACATATTTTGCAAAAAAGCTTTTAAATTATGATACAATAAGGTGCATAAGAGGTGACGTGATATTATGTATGAAGATTATATCTACTATGATAAAGAACAAGCACTAGAATTAGTCAAAAAATATGGCTACCTATTACAATACTTAAATGCCAAATTAAAAGATGATTATGATGTCGTATTAGCAGCATTAAAAGAAAATGCATCTGTATTACAATATGCAAGTGATAGATTAAAAGATAATAAAGAACTAGTATTATTTGCCGTTCAAAAATATGGTAATGCTTTAGAATGGGCCAGTGCAAGGCTGCAAAACGATAAAGATGTAGTTATGTTGGCCATTAAATCAGACGGCTTCGCCTTACAATACGCTAGTAATGATTTAAAAAATGATAAAGATATAGTTTTAACAGCAGTAGCATCCAATAAATTTTCCTATTCTGATTTTGGCAAAAAAATAAGAAAAGACAGAGACGTATGCCTTGCAGCTTTTACAAGTGATTTCAGTCTTGCTCCCGCAATGTACGATTTAGAATGTGATATAGATGAGAACTTTTTATGCGATGCTATGTGCCTTAATGGTATGAAATTAAAAAAAGTAGGTCAAACTTGGCAAAGAAATAAAAAAGTTGTCATTTCTGCCATAAAGCAAAATCCAAATGCCTTACAATTTGCTAATAAAAGATTAAGAGAAAATCCTGATATTATAGAATATATAACTAATCCCAATAAAGAAATGGCAGAAGAAATAAAAGAAACAAAAAAACAAGATAGCAAAAAGAATGTTAATAAAAGAGAAGAACTATCAAAGGTAACAGAGACAGAACAAAAAGAAATAGTTGATATAAAAATTCAGAATGAAGAATCAATTGAAATTTCAAATGAGGGCTCAAACAATGATATCGAAGAAGTTATCGCTAAATTAGAAGAAGGATTCGCTTATACTGACCTTGCTGAAAGATATAAAGAAAATAAAGAAATAGCTCTTCGAGCTTTAAAACTAGATAAAGATAATATAAAATTTGTTAGTGAAAATTTAAAAAATGATAAAGATATAGCATTACAAGCAATACTAGATAGCCATAGTTTAAATTTTAAATATATATCTAATGATCTTAAAAATGATCGTGAATTTGTTTTAACTGTCTTAAGTTATTACCAGTCTATTGATAAAGATTATGAAGCTTCCAATATTTATCCATATATTTCTGATGCATTAAAAAAAGATCGTGAAATAACTATGATTTCTGTTAAGGCAAGTAGTATTTGTTATAAGTACGTCCCGCCAGAATTCAAAAACGATTCAGAAATTGTTTCAAGCTTTGCTAATAATCATAGCTTATATTTTAACGAAGCTCCTCAAGAATTTAAAAATGATCGAAATTTTGTCTTAAATACTATAAATAATGAGCAAAATCAGGGAAATTTATATGATTTTATCAAAAATATTAGTCCTGAACTTAAAGATGATGAAGAAATAATGTTAGCTGCTATGAAAAAAAGCTCAGTTTTTTACTTTTGCTCAGATAGATTAAAAAATGACAAAGATTTTATTTTAAAGGTTTTAAATGCTGATTTAAAAAACAATATGTATGAAGTAGCCAAAAATATCGGTCCCAAACTTCGCGATGATAAAGATTTCATTTTAATAGCTATGCCAAAAAGTTCATCATTTTATGATTTTTG
>CANQIR010000126.1 GCA_947624095.1 uncultured Bacilli bacterium | reverse complement strand
GCAGTAGTAATGGATAGTAATTCGGGAAGAGTTTTATATTGTCATAATTGTGATAAACAAAAGTTAATAGCTAGTACAACGAAAATTATGACAAGTATTATTGCAATTGAATATGGGGATTTAAATAAGAAAATAAAAGCAGGAGAAGAAATATTGAAAGCTTATGGAAGTGCTATATATATGCAAGTAGATGAAGAATTAAGCTTAAAGGAATTACTATATGGATTAATGCTTAGGAGTGGTAATGATGCAGCAATAGAAATAGCTTATGGAGTTACAGGGAGTATGGAATCTTTTGTTTATTTAATGAATGCAAAAGCGAGAAGTTTAGGAATGGATAATACTATATTTTATAATAATCATGGATTAGAAGAAAATAATGGTAAGGGAAATACTTCAACAGCTAGAGATATGGCTAAATTAATGAGTTATGCAATGAATAATGAAGTATTTAAAGAGATTACTAGTACTAAGAGTATAACTATTAAATCTAATTATAAGACTTATGTTTGGAAGAATAAAAATAGATTACTTAGTAGTTATGAATATACTACAGGAGGGAAAACGGGATTTACAGAAAAAGCAAGACGGACACTAGTAACAAGTGCTAGTAAGGATGGGAAAGATTTAGTAGTAGTTACTTTAAATGATGGAAATGATTTTCAAGATCATAAAGATTTATATGAAGAATATTTTAAGAAATATAAGGAAGTTGTAGTATTAAGAAAAGATGATTTTAAAATAGATAGTGATAATTTTAAAGATGGGGAAGTTTATATTAATAATGATTATCGAGTATTAGTATTAGATGAGGAAAAGGATAAGATTAGGATAGATATAGAGTTAATAAAAAGGGATAAATATCAAGAAGGAGATAAAGTGGGTAAAGCTAAAGTAGTTATTGATGAAGAAGTTATTTATGAAGAAGATATTTTTTATAAGGAAATAGAAGAAAAGGAAAGTAAGGTAAAAAAGAAAAGTATTTGGAAAATATTATGGGAGTTTATTAAGTTTTGGTAGGTGAGTTTGGTGGATGATTAATTATATTTGGTTTGGATTAATTAGTATTGGATTATTTTATGCTTTTATTACAGGGAATGTAGATGTAGTTAATGCAGAGATTTTAAATAGTGGTAGTAAAAGTTTTTCTTTAATTTTAGAGATGGGTCCTATTATTATATTGTGGATGGGTATTTTGAAGATAGCAGAGAAATCAGGTTTATTAGAGGCATTTTCAAAAATTTTAAAGCCGGTGTTATGTAAGTTATTTCCAAGTATTAGGAAAGATAGTAAAGCTCTTGGTTATATTGCTAGTAATGTAGCTGCTAATGCATTGGGACTGGGTAGTGCAGCAACACCATTTGGTTTAAAGGCAATGGAGGAATTACAAAAAGAGAATGAGAATAAAGAGGTTGCTAGTGATGCAATGATAACTTTCTTGGTATTAAATACTAGTGGAGTGACAATTATTCCCACAACAGTTATTGCACTTAGAATGGCAACTGGTAGTGCTAATCCCAGTGAAATTATTATTACAGGTTTGTTAGCGACAATCTGTTCTAGTGCAGCAGGATTATTATTAGATTATTATATAAGGAGGAAGAAATGAAAGTTTCAACTTATATAATTCCTATATTTGTATTTATAATTATTGGTTATGGGATATATAAAAAGGTAAATATTTATGAATGTTTTTTGGAAGGAATTATGGATGGGTTAAAAACTTTACTTAGTATAATTCCACCATTGGTAGCAATGATTTTTGCTGTGAATATTTTTTTAAGTAGTAATTTTATTGAGTTTATTTTACACGGAGTAGGATGGTTATTGGATTTAATAAATATTCCTAAGGAGATATTACCAATGGCTTTACTTAGACCAATATCGGGGACGGCTTCTTTAGCAATTATGAGTGATATTTTTATCAATTATGGACCGGATTCTTTTATTGGAAGATTAGCATCAACATTACAGGGGTGTACAGATACGACAATCTATGTTTTGGCTCTTTATTTTGGAAGTATTGGAATTAAGAAAATAAGGCATTCTTTGGGAGTTGGTCTATTTGCAGATTGTGTAGGAATTATTGCTAGTTTTGTGGTTGTCAAGTTATTTTTTCTCTAAATTTACGATAAAATTTAAAATGGATTATAAATTATCTTGTTTTTGGAATAGAAAAATGGTATTATATACTTAGGTAAATTGTAGAGAAGGTGATAAAGTGAATTATTCAGACGTGTTTAAAAGGCAGTCTTTTATTATTTTATCTTCAATTATTGTTATTTCATTAATTATTATTGGAACTTCTTTTGCAATATTTGCCGATCGCGATGAAAGTGGAACACAGACTTTAAAAGCCGGAACGCTTAGTGCAACGTTTTCGGCTGCTAGTGGGTCTTCGCAAATCACTGATGCTTTAGTGCCATTGAGTGATGCGGACGCAGGGTCGGGTGCTAAAACTTATACTTTTAATTTAAATAATACAGGTTCTTTACCAATGG
>CANQIR010000125.1 GCA_947624095.1 uncultured Bacilli bacterium | reverse complement strand
TTGTGTATAATACTCAAGAAAAAATAAAAGTCAAAAACCCAATTTGCAAAATTGAGGTAAAAAATAGGTACCAATTCTGCAAATTTTAATAAAATAAGACCAATTTATGCAAAATTGACCTCCAAAATACACCTCAAAATGCAAAATTAGGTAAATTTAAATAAAATTTGCAATCTATTAAAAAAGTGGTATAATCAAATTATGGAAAGCGTATTAGCGCTTACCAATTATTGATGGGGCGCTGGTATTGAGCAATACCAGTGCTTTTTTTATTACCAAAACCCCCATTATAATCTTAACTATTTAACAAGAGTTAAACCAGATTAAAGATTATTAAAAGAAATAGGATAATAATATAGAGAAAAAAGATTTCTTTTTTCTGCAAATTTTACCCAAAAAAGACCTATTTATGCAAAATTGGCCTTCAAAATATACCACAAAATACAAAATTGAGTATTTTTTTTAAAAATAGAAAATATATGCTATAATAACTATGAATAAGATAGGAGGGGTACTATGATATTCAGAAAGCCATATGGTTTCTTGATCAAACACTTTAGAATAATCCATATCATTTTGATGCTCTTATTTTGTTATATAATTTATAAAACAAAAGGATTCTTAGATTTCTTTAACCTTTATATAAATAGTGGCTATTCAACAAATCTAACAAACTTTGCTAAAACCTATTTTAATTTCTTTACCTTTATCCTGTTTGCCATAACCTTAAGTAGTCTAATAGCCATCTTATTCCTGATGTTATCCAAAAAGAAATCATGCAAGTTTTATATAATCTCTGTTATCTATTACGCTATCCTACTAATAGCTGCCATTCTTGCTTACAGTGTCTTATTAGAATTACAGCAAACTTCTGTCGAAGCTAATGTTATCAGAGCTTATCGTGATATCTTTAATATTCTATACTATCCCCAATTTATCTTCATCGTCTTTACCCTATTAAGAGGTATTGGCTTTGATATCAAAAACTTTAACTTTAACAAAGACTTAGAAGACTTAGACTTGCTAGAAGAAGATGAAGAAGAAGTCGAATTAAATATTGATTTAGAAGGCTATAAAGCTAAAAGAAAAGCTCGTCGAACTATCAGAGAATTAAAATACTATGTTTTAGAAAATCGCTTTGTCTTCACTTGTATTGCTGTCGTTGCTGCTCTAGTTGCTGTTGGAAGTTTAATCTTAAACTTCCAAGTCTATAACAAAAGATACAAATTAAATCAATCATTTATATTTGATACATTCCAAATATCCTATAAAGATAGTATATTAACTAATCGTGATTATCAAGGAAAAATAATTAACGAAAATAAATACTATTTAGCTACTATTCTTCATATAAAAAATACAACCAATACTCCTCGTCAATTAGATACAGACGAATTAAAATTAGTAGTAGGTAATGAAATCATTTACCCATTTCTTGACCGTAGTGGAAAATTCGCTGATATAGCTATACCATATTATGGTAATTCCATATCTGGTAATAATGAAGGAGATTATGTTATCGTTTATGAATTAACTCCTGAACAACTAAAAACATCCTATACTATTAAAATATTAAGTGCTGTAGAATTAGATGAAAAAGAATTAATTCCTAAATACAAAATTATTAAATTAAAACCAACTATAAAAACTAAAGTAGAAGATCATGGAACTATTAATATTCAAGAAAAATTAGATTTAAGTGCTACTACTTTAAACCAATCATCATTTACTTTAAATAACTATGATATAACAAATAAATATGAATACTCTTATGAATTCTGCTATTTAGATGATTGTTATCTCTCTAAAGATTTACTCATTCTTGACCCACAACAATATTATAATCAAACTCTCTTAGTTCTTGATGCTGACTTAGATATAGATAATACAACATTCTATTCAACAGATCGTTCAATGAAACATAACTTCTATACTGACTTTATTACAATTAACTATACTTTAAATGGTAAAGAATATAATGCTAATGGTATAGATATAACTCCATTAAGAGTAAAAGATAAAGTCATCTTAAGAACTACAGCTGATATTGCTCGTGCAGAAAAAGTATCATTAAAAGTTGGTTTCCGAGATCAAACATATACTATAAAACTCAAGTAATTGAGTTTTTATTTTAATAAAAAAATGAACTATAAAAGTTCAAATAATTTAAAATTGGAGCAATTGTAGAAGATATTTACAACTTTTGCTCCTCATAGTAATTTTTTTCTAACATAATTGCTCCTTTTTAAATTAGTCAGACGCGTCTGGCCAATCTTTTTTAATTTTAATGATATTTTACCATATAAATTGTTAAATGGTGTTAATACTAGTTAATTTTTGATAATTTTGTCTTTGACAAAATTATTAACCTCATAGGAATTTTTTATTTCAATAAAAAATCATCTCTATTTAGAGATGAAATATATTTGAATGTTCGAAAAGTTCGAACAAATTCGTCATTGGAGGGCCTAGTCGGATTTGAACCAACGATCAGGGAGTTGCAGTCCCACGCC
>CANQIR010000124.1 GCA_947624095.1 uncultured Bacilli bacterium | reverse complement strand
GCATGGATGTTATACCAATTACAAGATGATAAGGAAGCAAGTAAAATATTTGTAGGCGATGATGCTGAAATATTACATAATAAGAAATGGCAAGATATAGAAAAAAATAAGTAATACAAATTATAATTTACCTGTTTCAGCTCTTGTAAAACCGACTAAATTTGTTAAAAATTTAATGTATGGATATTATAATAATCCACAATAAAGAGCAATAGATTAATCTACTGCTTTTTAATAACTTTACTTTCTATATAAACAATTAATTTATATAAGATAAATGAAATAATAACTAATAATAAAACTCCACTTATTACTAAATCCAAATTAAATATTTGTGTTCCATAAATAATTAAATATCCAATACCTTTACGGCTTACAAGAAATTCCCCCATAATAACTCCTATCAGTGACATTGATATATTCAATTTAACTGCACTCATAATTGTTGGTAAACTTCCCGGTAATATTAAATACTTAAGTATTTGTATTTTACTAGCTTTAAAACTTTGTAGAAGTTTTAACTTAACTTTATCTATATTATAAAACCCATTCAAGATAGTTATAATACTAACTATTAAATTAATCAGTAAAGCCATTACGATAATTGTCCTTATATTAGCTCCAAACCAGATAATTAACATTGGACCTAACGCAACTTTCGGTAAAGAATTCAACATCGTTAAGAAAGGTTCTAATATTTTATTAAGTAGGGGAAAAGAGTAGAGTATTAAAGCAATTATTAATCCCAATCCTAATCCTAAACTAAAGGAAATAAATAATTCTTTTAATGTAGTATATATATGCTCAAATAAAACTCCATTATTTATTAACATCTTAATAGTCTTAATACAGGAACTTGGACTAGAGAATATAAACGAATTAATAATATGCTTTCTACTTAAAAATTCCCAAATACCTAAAAACAACCCAATAATTAATAATTGAATAAAGAATATTACTATCTTTTGTCTTTTTAACTTTCTAATAAATTTCCTTTGCTCATTAGACAAACACATCTAAATCCCGCCATATCTTATCATAATATATTGCAAAATCTTTACTCTTTCGATTATTTATCGGTGTTGATCTATTCTCTAATTTAACTACATATTCACTTTTTACTACTGCTGGTCTTTTAGATAGTACAATAATTCTATCCGCTAAGCTGATTGCTTCTGCTAAATCATGAGTAACCATAATAGCTGTTTTACCTTCTTTTTTAATAATCTTATAAACATCATCACTAACTGCTAATCTAGTTTGATAATCTAATGCCGAAAATGCTTCATCAAGTAAGATAATATCCGGTTCTAGTACCAACGTCCTAATTAAAGCACATCTCTGTCGCATTCCTCCAGATAAACAAGAAGGATACTTATCCTTAAACTCAATTAAGTCATAATTACTCAGTAATTCTAAAGCATAATTTTCCTTTTTCTTAGTAAGCAATCCCTTAATCTTTAAACCTAACAAAACATTTTCCCAAACAGTTAACCAAGGTAGTAGAGCATCCTCCTGTAACATATATCCTATTGTTTTCCCATTAGCTATCTCTATTAACCCATTACTTTCTTTTTCTAAACCAGCCAGTATATTTAAAAGTGTACTCTTTCCACACCCACTACTACCAACTATTGCAATAAATTCCCCTTCATTAACTTCCAATGATATATCTTTAATTGCTATAACTTCTCCTAACTTCGTATGATAATTCTTCCCTAAATTTTTTATTGTTAATATCTTATTCATAATCAATATTAATTACTAATTCATTATAAGGAACATAATCACTAATTAAATCTGCATTAATCATAATGTCTTCTAAATTCTTAAAAGCCTCTTCATTAATATATGTATTTGTATACCAACTATCTGCTTCTTTATATCTTTGAATAATTGTTGCTATCTCATTAACACTTGAATCTGGAAATTGCGCTGCAATTACCTTAGCTACTTCTTCATAACTATGACTCATCGTAAATTCAATCCCTTTATTTAAAGCTTTAACAAATCTTTTAATCAAATCTTCATTATCTTCTAAATAACTTTTTCTAGTATTAAATGCCGTATAAGGTACTTCACCAGATAACTCACCAATACTTGCTACTACATAACCAAGTCCTTGACTTTCTAATTTAGTAGCATTAGGTTCAAATAGATTAACATAATCACCCATTCCAGCAATAAAACTTCCCGATAAAGATGCAAATTCGACACTTGTATTAATATTGATTCTATCTTCTTCTATACCATTATTTTTTAATGCATTTTGGAAATTTAATATTGGCATACCACCAACTCTTCCCGCCAGAATCTCTTTACCATATAAATCTTTCAATATAAAATTATCTATTTTTTCTCTAGCTACAATAAATTGACCATCTCTTTTAGTAAGTCCGGCAAAAGAAACTATATAATCTTTTTCTCCACCATTATAAACATAAATCGAACTTTCTGGCCCTGCAAACCCTATTTGCGCATCACCTGATAACACCGCCGCACTAACCTTATCTGCTCCACTAGTAAGAACTAAATCGATATCTATTCCTTCATCTTTAAAATAACCATTTTCTATTGCTACATACCAAGGTGTATAAAAAATACTATGTGTAACTTCTGCT
>CANQIR010000123.1 GCA_947624095.1 uncultured Bacilli bacterium | reverse complement strand
GTGTAGGAGTTTCTATTGGTCTTACCCGTTTATTTTTTCAATTAAAAGAAGCTAATCTTTTAACTAGTTTCCAACCAAGCCTAGTAAAATGTCTCGTTATTCCTCTAAGTAATAACGAATTACCAACTGCCATTACCATTGCCAATACTCTAAGAAACTCTAATATCATCACTGATATCTATTATCAAGATAAGAAAATGGCTCAAAAAATTAAATTTGCTGACCGTAGCTGCATTCCTTATGTCATCTTAATAGGTGAAGACGAAGTAAAAAATAATACGGTGACTCTAAAAGATATGCAAAATGGTACCCAACACACTATACCAATTTCTGAATGTCTAAAAATAATCAAAGGAGAACGATAATTATGGATTTAAAAGATTTATTTAAAAATAGTCAAATAGGTGATATTGTAACTGTTGAAGGATGGATTAAAAATCATCGTAAACAAGCTTATTTTGGTTTTATTGATTTTTCTGATGGTACTTGCTTTCAACACTTACAAATTGTTTACGATAACACCTTAAAAGATTTTTCAACTATTCAAAAATACTTAGTTGGTTGTGCCATTAGAGTTACTGGCGAACTTGTCGCTTCACCAGGTAAGCAAGAATACGAATTAAAATCCCAAAGCATCGAACTTTTAGGTGACTGCCCAGCTGATTATCCAATTCAACCTAAAAGACATACTAGAGAATTTTTAAGAGAAGTTGCTTATCTAAGACCTAGAACCAATCTTTTCCAAGCGGTATTTAAAATCCGTAGTGTTGCAGCTCACGCTATCCACGAATATTTTCAGAGTCATAACTACGTCTATGTCCATACCCCATTAATTACGACTACTGATTGTGAAGGATCAGATCAAATGTTTAAAATCACAACCCTAAACTTTGATAAATTACCGATGAAAGACGGTCACGTTGATATGAGCAAAGACCTCTTTAATAAACAAGCCTTTGTTACCGGTACCGGTCAATTACACGGTGAAGCCTTCGCAATGGCTTTCAAGAAAATTTATACTTTTGGTCCTACCTTCCGTACTGAAAATTCCAATACCAAAACTCATGCTAATGAATTTTGGATGATTGAACCAGAAATTGCTTTCTGTGACTTAAACGGTTTAATGGATATTGAAGAAGAAATGCTAAAATTTATAGTTAACTATGTCTTAGAAAAATGTCCTGACGAGATTGACTTCTGTGATTCTTTCGTGGAAAATGGTCTCAAAGATAAACTCCATAAACTAGTAAATTCACACTTTACGCGTATTACTCATCACGATGTCGTTGATATCTTAAATAAAGCGAATATCAAGTGGGAATTTACTCCATCTTATAAAGATGATATTGCTAAAGAACACGAAAAATATATTACTGAATATTTTGATGGACCAGTATTTATTAAAAATTGGCCAAAAGATATTAAAGCCTTTTATATGAAACAAAATGCTGATGGTAAAACAGTCGCGGCGGTTGATTTAGAAGTACCGGGGGCTGGTGAATTAATGGGTGGCTCCCAAAGAGAAGAAGATTATGATAAGCTAATGCAACGTTGTAAAGCAATGAATATTGATACCACAACCGTTGATTGGTTTATCAATCTAAGAAAATATGGTGGTTGCTATCATTCTGGCTTCGGTATGGGATTTGAACGATTACTTATCTATCTAACTGGTGTTGAAAATATTCGTGATGTCATTCCATTCCCAAGGACCCCAGGCAATTGCGATTATTAGAGGTGAAAGAAAATGTCTAAATTTACAAAAGAAATGGTTGACGATTATGCTGAAAAGCTCCTAATCGGTCTAACCCCCGAAGAAAATCAAATGGTTTTAGATGAGTTTGAAGTAATTGATGCTTCCCTTGATACCGTTAATAATATTGAAGATATAGCTAAAGTCGAACCAATGACTCACTGTCTTGATGACTTTACTTATACCTTAAGAGAAGACATCATTGAAGAATCCATTCCCATCGAAGAATTATTAGCAAATTCTGATGAAACAGAGGGCAGTGAAATAACTGTTCCTAAAATCGTAGGGTAGGTGATATTATGCAATATATGAATAAAACTATAACTGAATTACACGAATTATTAAAAAGTGGTCAAGTAACCAGTGCCGAACTAATTAAAGAATCCTTAGAATTATCCCATCAAGTCCAAGATAAATATAATGCTTTTGTAACTATCTTAGATGATGCCAAACCCGTTGAGGTAACTGATAACTTATTATCTGGTATTCCTTATGGTATTAAAGATAATTACTCAACTAAAGGGATTTTATCAACTGGTTCTTCAAACACCTTAAAAGATTATGTACCTTTCTTCTCCGCTACTGCCGTTTTAAATCTTGAAAAAAGCGGCGCCGTACCAGTAAATAAAACTGTCTTAGACGAATTTGGTATGGGTGGTACCGGAACTACAGGTCATACTGGTATAGTTAAAAATCCTTGGGATCCTACTAGAATGTGTGCTGGCTCTTCAGCTGGAAGTGCGTGCGCTGTTGCTGCCGGCGTTTATCCCTATGCCTTAGGAAGCGATACTGGTGATTCCATTAGAAAACCAGCGGCTTATTGTGGAATTGTTGGCTATAAACCAACATATGGTATGATCTCCCGTTACGGC
>CANQIR010000122.1 GCA_947624095.1 uncultured Bacilli bacterium | reverse complement strand
ATACCGCACTTGACGCAGCTGAGAATTATGGTCGTAAAAAAGGTTTAGATGAGGGGCGCGTTGAAGGCGAAGCCATCGGATTAGAAAAAGGCGAAGCTATCGGAAAAACTAAAAATCAAAAAGAGATAGCAAAAGCCATGCTAAAAGAAAAAATGGACAAGTCACTTATCGCTCGAATAACCAAACTACCATTAAGTCAGATAATGATGTTGTAAATGCAATTAGTTTCCGTATTTTTACTACAGATGAAAATCAATATCAGGTAAATTATACCCCCCTATTGCATAAAATGCTATAATTTGTTAAAATATGTTAGCAAAAAAGATTTGAGTTTAGAACTTGTTATGAGTTCTTTTTTGCATTATTTATAATATTATGTAATAGAAAGGATAATTATGAAAACTATATTTAAAATATTAAAACAAAATTTGTGCCAAATTATTTTGATAATAGCAATTTTAGTTTGCCAAGCTATGCTCGATTTAAAACTTCCGGAATATACAGCCGATATAGTTGATACAGGTATTACTAATAATGGTATTGATAGCTCTGTTCCTAAGTTTATCTCTAGTAACGATTTAGCAACTATCAAATTATTACTAACATCTGATGAGTCTAAAACAATAGCTGACAGCTATCAAATCTTTTCTGAAGATAATCTTGGCAGCCAAGAATTTCAAAAAATAAAGAAAAGATATGCTATCGAAAATTCAGAAGATCTCTATTATCTTCAAACAGATGAAGATTTATCTACCATATTTAATAAAGTAAATGTCACATATTCGCTTTTAACAAATGAAGAATATAAAGAGCAAACTGGCAATGTTTTACCGTTGTTAAATAATATGGATGAAGCTAATAGACAAAAAACTCTCGATGTGATTAATGAACAAGTTGAAAACAACATCGATGATCTATTAAAAGATAGTATAGCTCTAAATACCGTTAAAACATATTATGCTAATGCCAATATTAGTACAGAAAAAGTTCAAATAAACTATATCTTTAAAGAAGGCGCCATTATGCTTGGTATCGCCTGTTTAGTAATGATTTTTGTTATTACTAGTACCTACTTAATTGCTCGCTTAGCCGCTAATATAGCTCGCTCAATGCGTAAAGAGGTTGTTAACAAAATAATGAATTACTCTAATCAAGAATTTGAAAACTTTCAAACTTCTTCCTTAATTACCAGAAGTACTAACGATATTCAACAAGTCCAAATGTTTATTGTTATGGCACTTCGTATAGTCATCTATGCTCCAATAATGGGCTTAGGTGCTTTTGCCAAAGTTCGTACCAATCAAATGAGTTGGATACTTGCCATTTCTTTACTATGCGTTTTAAGTTTAATTATCATCTTATTTGTTGTTGCTTTACCTAAATTTAAAGCCATTCAAAATAAAATTGATAAACTAAACTTAATCTCAAGAGAAATTCTATCTGGTATACCTGTAATTAGAGCTTTCTCAACTGAAAAATATGAAGAAAAAAGATTTGATAAAGCTAATAAAGATTTAACCAAGACCAACTTATTTGTTAATCGTACAATGAGTATTATGTTCCCATTTATGACTCTAATTATGAATGGTACCTCAGTACTTATTGTTTGGATAGGCAGTAAAAATGTTGATTTAGGTATTATGCAAGTTGGAGATATTATGGCTTTAATGACTTATTCAATGCATGTTATAATGTCCTTCCTTATGTTCTCAATGATTTCCATTATGATGCCAAGAGCATTAGTATCCTTTAAAAGAGTAGGTGAAGTATTAGATGTAACACCTTCAATTGCTAATCCAGAACATACTAAAAACTTTGTTAAAAATCAAAAAGGTGTAGTTGAATTTAAAAATGTTTACTTCCGTTATCCGGATGCTGCTGAAAATGTTATTTCGGATATTAGCTTTAAAGCTACACCAGGTACTACAACAGCTTTTATTGGCTCAACTGGTAGTGGTAAGTCCACTTTAATTAATTTAATTCCTAGATTTTTTGATGTAACTTCTGGAAAAATTCTTGTCGATGGTATTAATATTAAAGACACGCGTTTAAAAGACTTACGAAAAAAGATTGGTTACGTTCCTCAAAAAGGCTTATTGTTTACTGGCACTATAGCTTCTAATATTGGCTTTGGTCTTGAACACAAAAATATGCCTATAATTGAAAAAGCTGCCAAAGTTGCCCAAGCTACAGAATTTATTGAAGATAAGCCTGATGCCTATGATAGTGAAATATCCCAAGGTGGTACAAACGTATCTGGTGGTCAAAGACAAAGATTAGCGATTGCCAGAGCCATCGCCACTGACCCGGATATCTACATTTTCGATGATTCTTTCTCCGCCTTAGACTTTAAAACCGATGCTCGTTTACGAAGTGAACTAGCTAAGATAACCAAAGATAAGACTATCTTTATCGTTGCCCAAAGAATCAGTACCATTATGAATGCCGACCAAATTATTGTCTTAGATCAAGGTAAAATTGTTGGTAAAGGAACCCATCAAGAATTAATGAAAAATTGTGATGTCTATAAAGAGATAGCTTTATCTCAACTTAGTGAGGAGGAACTAACTAATGCATAATCGTAATATGAACACTTCTCGTGCTAAAGACTTTAAAGCAACGTTAATTAAATTAATTAACTATTTAAAACCATATCGCTTAACTTTAATTATAATTTTCTTATTTGC
>CANQIR010000121.1 GCA_947624095.1 uncultured Bacilli bacterium | reverse complement strand
CCTAAAGGAATAGGTTTACTTTATAAAAATGAAAGAGTTAAGATGGTACCTTTAATTCATGGATCTGGTAAAAGTAATGATTTAAAACCAGGAACACCACCTTTACCTTTAATTGTAGCTTTTTCTAAAGCTTTGAGAATAGCTTTAAATGATTTGGAAAGAAAAGAAAATTTTGTGGGGAAATTAAATGATAAAGTATGTGAAGAATTTAAGAAATATCCGGGTATTAAGATAAATCGAACAAAATATAGTATTCCTCATATTTTGAATATTAGTTTAATGAATATTAATCCAGAGACTTTTATTCACGCAATGGAAGAAAATGAAGTGTATATTGGAACAAATACAGCGTGTGCAAGTGGGGAGCTTAGTACAGCAGTAATGGCAGTTTATGATGATAAAAAAAGAGCAACTACAAGCATTAGAATTAGTATTTCACACGTGACAACAAATGAGGAGATAAATAAGTTTTTGAATTTCTTTAATATTGAATATAATAAACTTAATAATTTAATGAGTAATTAGGGGGATTTTATGAAATTAACTAAAGAGATGGTGGATTTAGTAAAAAGACGGAATGATATATGTACGATATATGATGATAAGTATGTACTTTTAAAAAAACAAATGCCAGTTGATGATAAACATTTGGATAGTTATATTAGATTAATGAGTGAAGCTAAGAAACGGGGAATTAATCTAGCAACAATAGTTGATTATACTTTATTAGAAAATACAAATACCCATAGTGGAAAGAAATATACTTTAGGGGTTTATTTGGAAGAAAGAGCTACGGGAGTTTGTATTAGTGATGAATCAATATGGATAAGAATTAATCAAGATTATGATTATGAAGCAGTAGCTAATAAGTATTTACATAATGCTTTAAATTATGTAGAAGAATTAGAAAAAAGAGCTAATGCTAGTGATGCAGTTTATGATAAATTAGTTAGTGATTATTTAGCACTGGAAAATGTAGGTTTAGAAGCTGATCCAAAACCATTGAATTTCTTTTTTGATGAAAAAGTGGGATTTACGATAATTGATCCAATACCACTTGCAAGGAAGGGAAAGTTAAAGGATGCATTAGTAATGGAAATTTGGTTAGTGGTATTTGGTTATGGACTGAGACCTTTAATGATTAGTTTTGAAGATTTTCATTTTTTACCAGAGGATTTAAATACTAGATTAATTAATTGTGGAAATATAATATGTGAAAAGATTAAAAGAGCTTTAATGAAATTAGGAATAGATGAAGAAATTATTGATAAAGAAAAAGAAAAAAATGAACATCGGTATAAGGTAAAAAATGAACCAACAGAAGTAGAGGACTTAGGTATAAAGATAGCGGGAACAATTCAAGATGTAGCGAAGAGTGAACAAAATAGAGTAGGACATTCTTGGTTCTTTGATTAAAAGAAAAAATCTGATATAATGTCTTTTGGTGATATATATGCTTAAATTAATAATGATTAAGTATGGAGAGTTAAGTACTAAGAAAGATAATATTGGATTTTTTTTAAATACTTTAAAAAGAAATGTAGAAGATGTTTTAGATGGTATTAATTATGATATTAAGTATGATAAGAATAGAATGTTTATATTTAGTGAAGATATTGATACAGTAATTGAAAGAGTTAAAAAGGTATTTGGGATTCACGAAATTAATATATGTTATAGGTTAGATAATCGAGATTTAGATACAATAAGTAAGGATATAGTTTGTTTGGTAAAGGAAAGAGAATTTAAGACTTTTAAAGTAGCAGTTAAAAGAAGTGATAAAACTTATCCAATAGATAGTATGGAATTAGCAAGAAAATTAGGGGGAGTAATTCTTAAAAATGTAGATGGAGTTAAAGTAGATGTTCATAATCCAGAGATTTTAGTTAATGTAGAGATAAGAAATGATACGGCTTATATCTATATGGATAAAATTAAAGGAGCTGGTGGATATCCAGTTGGGGTGTTAGGTAAAGGATTATTGATGCTTAGTGGAGGGATTGATTCACCAGTAGCTGGGTATATGGCAATTAAAAGAGGAGTTAAGTTAGAGTGTGTTTATTTTGAAAGTCCGCCACATACTTCAGTAGAAGCAAAAAATAAAGTATTAGAATTAGCAAAAAAATTAGCAGTTTATAATAATGGGATGAAAGTACATATTATTAATTTTACAAATATTCAAGAAAGTATCTATAAAAATATTCCTAAGGAGTATTTAATTACAATAATGCGGAGAATGATGTACCGAATTAGTGCAATAATTTCTCATAATAGTAGAGGACATATTATTGTTAATGGGGAGAGTATTGGACAGGTAGCTAGTCAAACTTTAACAAGTATGGAAGTTATTAATGAGGTAGTAAAAATGCCAGTAATAAGACCAGTGGCTTGTTTTGATAAATTAGAAATTATTGATATAGCAAGAAAGATAGATACTTATGATATAAGTATTTTACCATATGAGGATTGTTGTACAATATTTGTGCCTGAGCATCCAGTTATTAATCCAGAACTTAATAAGTGTTATGAGTATGAAGAATTGATTCCTTATAAGGAATTGATTTATGAAGCAATTAAAGATCATAAAATAATTAAGGCTGGAGAAGATAATAAGGAATTTGATGAATTGTTATAGAGAAACATCAGTTTAATTAAGCTGATGTTTTTTGTAGATTTATGAAGCAATAAGTGTTAGAATAAAAATATAGAAAATATGGAGGTCTTGAAGATGAAATTAACAAATAGCGAACTGGGGGGGGGTACTTTATAATAATCCACAAGGGATAAGTACCAATTTAGAAACAGGTTTGGCAAACCAGAAATG
>CANQIR010000120.1 GCA_947624095.1 uncultured Bacilli bacterium | reverse complement strand
AAATTAGAGAAAGAAATAGATATAGCAAGTATGTTATATCTATTTTAAATTTTACAAAAAACTGTCCGTAGGTAAGTATATATGGAATTTGCTACCTTAACATTCCGTCTATTCCTAATGCTCGTAACCCTAACTTGCTTAATTAAATTAACTTCCATCTTCTTCCAAGCTGTTGGTGAGCCATTTAAAGCCGCTGTAGTATCCCTTGCTAGAGACATTGTCTTCTTTGTTCCTTTAGTAATTATCTTACCAAAATTCTTTGGTATTAAAGGAGCCTTAATAGCAGCACCAATTGCTGATTTATTAGGTATAATCATTACTATTATCTTAGTCATTAAATTCTTTAGTCATCTTACCAAAGAAACTACTAATAATGAAAACGATATTGAAATATTACCATCTACCAAAGGTGTAATTATTACTATTGCAAGAACCCACGGTAGTCAAGGTAAAGCTATTGGAAAGTTAGTAGCTAAAAAACTAAATATTCCTTGTTATTATAAAGAAATGACTGCTCTTGCTGCCAAAGAAAGTGGTCTAGACCAAGAATTTATCTCTAACATTAACCGTAACCAAGACCCACTACATGAATTATATCTAACCACTTCACCAGTTAAATATGCTATCGCTGCTCAAGATAAAGTCATTAAAATGATAGCTAGTAAAGGTTCTTGTGTAATCATCGGTAGAGCAGCTGATTATGTCTTAAGAGATAATAAAGATTTAGTTAAAATATTTATCTATGCTCCTCTTGATTATCGTATTAAAAATATTATGGATATGTATCAAGATCCTAAAACTAAAGCTAAGAAAAATATTGAAAAATCTGATAAAAATCGGGCAAGTTATTACCATACCATATCTGGTCAAGACTGGGGCAATGCTGAAAATTATGATCTATGTATTGACTCTAGTATTGGTAAAGAACAAACAGCCAACCTTATATGTGAATATATAAAAACTATCAAAAAGTAATATCCCAAGATATTATTTTTTTATGGTATACTATATATAGAAAAGAGGTAAGTTATGCAAAAAGAAAATAAATCTTTAAAAAATATTATTATTTTATTAGTTGTCGTAATTGTCTTATTAATTGGTTTTGGCATTATTCTTATAATTGAGTTACACGATGAAAAAGAAAATATCGAGAAATTATTACCTAATCAATCTTATAATTCCTCTACATATCCCAATAATAATCACCATTATGATGATGAAGAACATCTAACTCCCGATAATCAAAACTATATAACTAAAGAAGAAGCCCTAAATATCGCCTTAAATCACGCTAAATTATCTTCTAAAGATATCTATGATGTTGGTGTAGAATTAGATTATAAATATAATCAAACTGTCTATGAAATTGATTTTAAATATCAACAATATGAATATGAATACTATATCAATGCCGAAAATAGTTCCATCATTAAATCGTTTAGAGAAATTGATTATTAAGAGGTAATCTATGAAAACTAAAGATAATCTTATCTGGTCCATATTTACTATCATTGGTACCATCTTATTAATAATTGGAATTATTTTATGTATTTTTAAATTTAACTACCATAATAAATCAACTACTACTGGTATAATAACTTATATAACATCTAATAATAATCAAGAAAACCATCAAGTATATGTAAGTTATCAAGTAGGAGATAAATTATATGAATCCCCTTTAAATGGCTATTCTTCCAGTTATTATGAAGGTAAAGAAATCGAAATATATTATGATAAAGCCAATCCCGATAAAATAGGAGTTAAATCCTTAGACTTATTATTTTTAATTCTCCATGGCTTAGGTTTAATATTTACTACTATTGGTGGTACTGGTTTACTAATTAATTTAAATCACCAGAAAAAGTATCAAAGATTAAAAAATACTGGTACGCTAATTTATGCTGATTATATTGAAACAACTATCAATTATTCAATCAATATCAATAATAGTCATCCTTATAATATTATCTGTGAATGGACAAACCCCAAAGATAATAAAAAGTATGTATTTAAAAGTGCTAACATCTGGATTAATCCTTCTAGTACTTTGACCTCTAATCCTAAAATACCAGTTTATATTGATGATAAATATAATTACTATGTGGATACAGATTCCATAACCAATAACTATGTTGATTTAAAATAAAAAGTAAGGAGTCTAAAATGATTATTAATAAATATTTACAAATATTTTCCGAAGAATATCTAGAATCAAAATCTATAGATAAATTAATAGAATTTACTAAAAAAACCTTACCTTCAGATGGAACTGATAAGATTTTTATTGGGTGTGTATTTATAATGTTTGATCTTGGATTTACTGGCCCAGCAGCTTGTCGTGAGTACCTAGTTTCTATAGTTAAATCTGGAAAAGAGAAAATAGGTGATACAAATTTATTATATTTTTATGTTAATCGCATTAATACAAATAAAATGGTTTCAAAATATTTAAAAAAAATAACTCAAGACCTAAATTTTGAAAAACATCTTGATTTAGTTATTGAATATTTAGAACAATTTTCTTTTAATTTCATTGCTAAAGTTAAAAGTACATACGAGTTAAAAATGCAAGAAAAAAATATTAGAGTAGATAAATTATTGTATTTAGGTCACGCTAGTTTAAGAATAATAACTAATGAAGGCAAAGTAATTTATATCGATCCCTATGCTGGAGATAATTACGATTTAAATGCTGACTTAATCTTAGTAACTCACGATCATTATGATCATAATGAAATTACTAAAATACCCAATTATAATCAAGATGTTACTATTATAACCAATAAAGAAGCTTTAGAAGATAGCCATCACCAAACCTTTGAATTACCGTATGTTAAAGTAGAAGCAGTTGAAGCAGG
>CANQIR010000119.1 GCA_947624095.1 uncultured Bacilli bacterium | reverse complement strand
GACCTTACTCATTAGTAACTCAACAACCTTTAGGTGGCCGTGCACAATTCGGTGGTCAAAGATTTGGTGAAATGGAAGTTTGGGCATTATATGCTTATGGAGCAGCTCACGTTCTTCAAGAAATCTTAACTATTAAATCCGATGACGTTATAGGTCGTGTTAAAGTTTACGAAGCCTTAGTAAAAGGCAAGACAATTAATCAAGCTGGTATTCCAGAATCATTTAGAGTATTAATTAAAGAGTTCCAAGCTTTAGGTCTAGATATTCAAATCGTTGATAATGATGATAAGATTCACGATTTAAGAGAACTTGAAGATGATGAAGAAGATAATGATTCAATTTCTATCGAAGAAATAGACTTAAATAATCCAGATGGTGAGCCACTTCCCGAACCGGAAGATGCCCCACCACTCGAAGATGACGATAGCGAATTTGAAGACGATTTAGATGATTTAGAATTTCCCGGTGATGTAGAAGAGGAGAGTGATGAGCTATGATAGAAGTTAATAACTTTAAAGGAATTAAAATAGGTATCGCTAGCCCTGATACAATTCGTAGTTGGTCATATGGTGAAGTTAAAAAACCAGAGACAATCAACTACCGTACTTTAAAACCAGAACGTGATGGTTTGTTCTGTGAAAAAATATTTGGCCCACAAAAAGATTATGAATGTTCTTGTGGTAAATATAAAAGATTAAGATATAAAAATGTTATCTGTGACCGTTGTGGGGTAGAAGTAACTCGTTCTAAAGTTCGTCGTGAACGTATGGGACACATTGAGCTTGCTTCTCCTTGCTCTCATATTTGGTTCTTTAAAGGAGTGCCATCTAAGATGGGTCTTGTCCTCGATATGTCGCCAAGAGACCTAGAAGAAGTTCTATACTTTGTATCTTATGTCGTTATTGATCCAGGTAATGCTCCACTTGAAAAGAAACAAACTCTATCTGACAAAGAATACCGTGCATTCTATGAAAAGTATGGCAATGGTTTCCGTGTTGGTATGGGTGCTGAAGCTATTAGAGAATTACTATGTCAAGTTGACTTAAATAAAGAAATTGAAGATTTAAGAAAAGAGTTAGAAGATACAACTGGTCAAAAACGTATTCGTTTAGTAAAACGTCTAGACTGTTTAGTATCATTTGCTGAATCAGGCAATCGTCCTGAATGGATGATTCTTGAAGCTCTTCCAGTAATTCCTCCAGAGTTAAGACCAATGATTCAATTAGATGGTGGTAGATTTGCTACATCAGATTTAAATGACTTATATCGTCGTATTATCAATCGTAATAATCGTTTAAAGAAATTACTAGAACTTGGTGCACCAACTATTATCGTTCAAAACGAAAAACGTATGCTTCAAGAAGCTGTTGACTCATTATTTGATAACGGTCGCCGTGGTAGAAGTGTAACTGCTGCTGGTAATCGTCCACTTAAATCATTATCTAGTATGTTAAAAGGTAAACAAGGACGTTTCCGTCAAAACCTATTAGGTAAACGTGTTGACTATTCTGGCCGTTCCGTTATCGTTGTTGGTCCATCTTTAAAGATGTATCAATGTGGTATCCCAAAAGAAATGGCTCTAGAATTATTTAAACCTCACGTTATCCATGGCTTAGTAGAACGTGGCCTTGCTCATAACATTAAAGGGGCTAAAAAACTTATTGAAAATCACGATGAATGTGTTTGGGACGTAGTTGAAGATGTTATCACAGAACATCCAGTATTGCTAAACCGTGCACCAACACTTCACCGCTTAGGTATTCAAGCCTTCGAGCCAAAATTAGTTGGTGGGAAAGCTATCCGTTTACATCCATTAGTTTGTACAGCATTCAACGCTGACTTTGATGGTGACCAGATGGCTGTTCACGTACCATTATCTGAAGAAGCTAAAGCTGAAGCTCGTATCCTTATGTTAGGCGCTAATAACATCCTAAATCCTAAAGATGGAAAACCAATCGTTACACCATCACAAGATATGGTTTTAGGTAACTACTACTTAACTATTGAAGAAGCTGGCTTAGAAAATGAAGGTAAAGTTTATAAAAATACTAATGAAGCTCTAATGGCTTATGAAAGAAGAGAATTATCTTTACATACTAGAATTGCTGTTCCTGTTAAATCATTTAAATATAAACTATTTACTGAAGAACAAAAAGATAAATATCTAGTTACTACCGCCGGTAAAATTATCTTCAACGAAATTTTACCAGATAGTTTCCCATATATTAATGAAGGAACTAAAGAAAATATTGAGAATATTACACCAAGTAAGTATTTCTTACCAATGGGTACTGATATTAAGAAAGCCATTAGCGAAATGCCTTTAACAACGCCATTTGTTAAAAAGACTTTATCAAATATTATTGCCCAAATCTTTAAGCGTTATAAAACTACCGAAACTTCTGTAATGCTTGATAAATTAAAAGACTTAGGATTTAAATATTCTACAGTTGCTGGTATTACTGTATCAGCTGCCGATGTAGTCGTAAGTAAAGAAAAAGAAAGAATTATTAAAGAATCGCAAGAAAAAGTAGATAAGATTAATAAACAATTCCAAAGAGGTTTAATTACTAATGAAGAAAGATTTAGTAACGTAATTGCTACTTGGAATAAAGCTAAAGATGATATTCAAGATGAGTTAAAAGAAATAGCTGAAAATGACCACAAGAATCCAATCTTTATGATGATGAATTCAGGTGCTCGTGGTAATGCTGGAAACTTTACTCAACTTGCTGGTATGCGTGGTTGTATGGCTAAGCCAAATGGTGAACCAGTTGAAATTCCTATTAAATCATCATTCATTGAAGGCTTAAACGTATCTGAATTCTTCTTAAGTACTCACGGTGCTAGAAAAGGATCTGCCGATACCGCTTTACGTACTGCCGACTCTGGTTACTTAACTCGTCGTTTAGTAGATGTTG
>CANQIR010000118.1 GCA_947624095.1 uncultured Bacilli bacterium | reverse complement strand
TAGAGGGGAAAATAGTGAGGAATTAGAAACCTTATATGCTAAGCACGCTAATAAATTATTTGAGCTTTATGGTAAGTTAGTTAATAGTGGAGTACCATTTCAAGATGCAAGATATATTCTACCATATAGTTTTCACGCCAATATTATTATGGGAATGGATGCTACGGAATTAAAACGGGTATTAGATGATTTATTACACGGAGAATTGGCAAAATACCAGGAGTTAAGAGAACTTGGTGAGCAGATATATACGATAGTTAAAGAGCGAGCACCTTATTTAGTACCGGTAATTGATAAGTCAAAGTTAACTTGCGAAGATAATTTGGATTTCTTGGATGGTATGTTAGGGGAAGTTAAGGCAACGAAAAATTTAGAAAGTAGAATCGTCGACTGCGATATGGAAGGTGATTTGAAATTAGCAATTACGACATTGGCAGCAAGATATCAGTTGTCTTATGAAGATGCAACAACTTGTTTGTTAGAATTAAGTAAGAAAGATCCAGATGTTGTGGAAAAGATTATAAGAGGTGTAGTCTTTAACCATAATAATCGGGAACTAGAAGCGGTTAATTATCAAATTGAGTTTGCTTCCAGTTTGGCGGTACTTACCCATTTTACAAGGCATAGAATGCATTCGTTATTAGTACCGGATTTTGTACCGATGTGGGATTTGAATAGATATAAAATTCCAGATTCTATTCAAGGGGAGCAACGTATTTTATGTGAAAAAGCTTTTGCAGAGAATGCGGCATTATGTGAAGAGTTTAGGAAACGAGGAGTTAATGAATACGATTTAGTCTATTTTTATATGGCCGGGAATGTAGTAAATGTTAGAACGACAATTAATGCTAAAACATTAATTGATATTAGTAGGAAAAGAACTTGTCGAAAGACACAATGGGAAACAAGAGAAATCGTGGAAGAATGGTGTCGACAAGCCAAAGAAATAACACCAATTATTGGTAAATATTTAGGACCTTCTTGTGAAGTACTTGGCCATTGTCCAGAGGGTAAGGATTCTTGTAAAAGAGGAGTTCAGAAATTAGTATTGGAAGCTGATAAATAAAAAGTAGGAAAGTTCCTGATTATTTGATATAATCTTGTTTGGTGATATAAATGTTTGAATATATGGGAGATAGAATATCTAATGCAATAAAGAATATTCGTGGACTTGGGAGAATTACAGAAGAAAATATTAGCGAAGCAATGCGGGAAATTAGAATGGCTTTATTAGAAGCGGATGTTAACTATCAAGTAGTAAAAGAATTTGTTAATGATGTTAAGGAAAAAGCTCTAGGAATGGATGTTAGTAAGAGTTTAAAGCCTGATGAATTGTTTATTAAGATAGTAAAAGATGAATTAGTTGAATTATTGGGTGGCGATAGTGTACCACTTGTTGTCGATAAAAAGCTAACGATTTTAATGTTAGCAGGTTTACAAGGTAGTGGTAAAACAACAACGGCTGGTAAATTGGCTAATTATTTAAGAAAGAAACATAGTAAGAATCCTTTGTTAGTAGCTTGTGATATTTATCGACCAGCTGCTATTGAACAATTACAAGATATTGGGAAAAGTTTAAATATTCCGGTATATACGGAGGGCAAAAATAAAGTTACAACGATAGTAGAGAACGCTTTAAAGTATGCTAAAGAAAATAATTATGATTATATTATTATCGATACGGCTGGAAGATTACATATTGATGAAGATTTAATGCAAGAATTAAAAGATGTTATCGATATTGCGCATCCAGATGAAGTGATTTTAGTTATTGATGCAATGATGGGGCAGGATGCAATTAATGTAATTAATGGTTTTAATGATAATTTAAAATTAACGGGAACTATTTTAACAAAGTTAGATGGAGATACTAAAGGGGGAGTTGCTCTATCGGTAAGGCATTTAACGCACGTACCAATTAAGTTTGTGGGAGATTCTGAGAAAATGGATGGTTTAAGTGAATTTCATCCAGAGAGAATGGCTTCGAGAATTTTAGATATGGGCGATATTATGTCTATTGCGGATAAAGTGGAAAGTGTCATTGATGAAAAGGAAGCCGAAGAACAAGCAAAAAAAATGAAGAAAGGCAACTACGATTTGGAAGATTTCTTGGCTAATTTAAATCAAATTAAGAAGCTTGGACCTTTAGAAAATATTATTAAGATGTTACCGCAAGCTAGGAAAATGGGACTTAATAATGTAGAAGTTGATCCAAAGCAATTTGCTCATATTGAAGCAATTATTTTATCAATGACTAAGGAGGAAAGACATAAACCAGAAATTTTGAAAGCAAGTCGTAAGCAGAGAATAGCTAAAGGTAGTGGAGTTAGTGTAGAAGAAATTAATCGATTACTTAAACAATTTGAAGAAATGAAAAAGATGATGAAACAAGTAAGTAATGGAAATTTTAAGCTTCCTTTTTAAAAAACTAAACTTTTGTCCTAACATCAAATAGGTATTAATCATAATATACACTAGAAAGGGTAGTGTATTTATGTTATTTGATGATCGCTGCTGTGATATGGCAGAAAAAAATATGATGATGGATGGAGCTTATGGAATGTCTAGTGATATGGGAATGAATATTATGGGAATGGGTTGCTGTCCTATGCCAAGTTCTTGTCAACCAGTTATGGAATGTCCACAAGAAAGATGTTGTCATAGAGAATTTGTGCATGAGGTACCACATATTATTCCAATTAATACAAGAGTAATCAATCATCATGTATATCGTCATACATATACGCCAAGATATACTTGTACAGAAGAAAATGAAGTATCTAACGTATATGAAAGAAATTGTAATTATTAAAAATCTCTATGGAGATTTTTTTAGTTTTGGAAGAAAATGCTGTTAATCATTAGTTAAAATGATACCGATTTATAATATAGATAACAAACAAAGTTCACCTTTGTTTGTAGGAGCATT
>CANQIR010000117.1 GCA_947624095.1 uncultured Bacilli bacterium | reverse complement strand
CTCCCATTAGAGCACGAGTTGCATCATCGTGTTCAAGGAATGGAATACAACTTGTGGTAATAGATACAACTTGACTTGGTGCAACATCGACATAATTAACTTGGTCTTTTTTAACCATAACAGTTTCACCATTAATACGGGCTACAACTAAGTCATCAACTATTTCATTATTATCATTGATATTTAAAGTTGCTTGGGAAATATAGAAATCAGCTTCTTCATCAGCAGTTAAATACTTAATATCATTAGTTAATTTACCATTTTCTACTCGGCGATATGGAGTCATAATAAAGCCATATTCATTAACTTTAGCATAAGATGCTAGAGAAGTAATAAGACCAATGTTTTGACCTTCTGGTGATTCGATTGGACAGATACGACCATAGTGAGAAGCGTTAACATCACGAACTTCCATACCAGCACGGTCTCTAGATAAACCACCTGGGCCAAGAGAAGATAAACGACGTTTATCTGTTAGCTCAGCAATTGGGTTTACTTGATCCATAAATTTAGATAATTGAGAAGAACCAAAGAATTCTTTTAAAGCAGCAGTTACTGGACGAATGTTAATTAATGATTTAGGGGTAACGGTCTCTACTTCTTGAGTAGTCATTCTTTCACGAATAACTCTTTCCATACGAGCCATACCGATACGGAATTGATTCTGAACTAGTTCACCTACTTGACGGACACGACGATTACCTAAATGATCGATTTCATCAACGTTACCAATGCCAGCGTGTAAATTTAAATAATATGATATAGAGGCATAAACATCGGAAATGGTAAGTCTTTTAACATCGATAGTTTGATCATTACCAATAACTTTATGGGTCTTGGTTTCGTCATTTTTATCATATACTAAAACTTCTTGAACTTTATTATACTCATCAAGTTCTTCATTGATTATAGCTTCGTGTACACCTAAACCGTTTTCAAATAATGGACGAATACTCTCTAGTATTTCTTTAGTAATAACTGTTCCATTAGGAACAACAACCTTTTTACCATCTTTAATATCTTCAGCTATTTTACAACCAAGTAAACGGTCTAAAACATTTAATTTTTTATTAAATTTATAACGACCTACTTTAGCTAAATCATAACGGAACTTATCAAAGAAACGGGTAATTAATTGGTTCTTAGCACTATCTAAAGTTGCTGGTTCACCTGGTCTTAATTTTTCATAAATTTCAATTAAGGCTTCATCAGTATTTTTAGTACTATCTTTTTCTAAAGTATTATTAATTAAGTCATTTTCACCAAATGTAGCGATAATATCTTCATTATTAGATAAACCTAATGCTCTTAAGAATGTTGTTATCGTTACTTTTCTTGTACGGTCGATTCGGACATATAAAACATCTCGGGCGTCAAGCTCGTATTCTAGCCAGGTTCCTTTATTAGGAATGACTTCACCAGAAATGATATGACGGCCATTTTTATCAATTTCTTGTTTGAAATAGATAGATGGACTACGTACTAATTGTGAGACGATTACACGTTCGGCACCATTAATGATAAATGTACCTGCATCAGTCATTAAAGGCATATCACCTAGGAAGATTTCTTGTTCTTTTACTTCACCAGTCTCATGGATAAACACTCTTGCTTGAACCTTTAATGGTGCTGCATAGTTTACCATTCTCTCTTTGGCTTCTTTGACTGAATATCTTGGTGTATCAAAATAATAATCACCAAATTCTAGGGAAATATTGCCAGTGAAACTTTCAACAGGAAATAAATCGTCAAAGATTTCCTTGATTCCATTTTCTAAAAACCATTGATATGATTTTTTTTGAATTTCTAATAAATCTGTCAATGCCAAGGTGTTTTTAATTTTTGAGAAAGTTCTTCTTTCTCGATGGTCACCAAATTTTGCTACTTTGTATGCCACATATTTCACCCCTATACCTAAATTTTTTAGCGTTGTTTTCCAACAAAAAACAATACGTCACCAATTTATAATTGTACTCTACGGATTATTCTTTGTCAACGATTTTTGGCTTTTATAATATAAAAACCTTTACTTTTTTCTATTATTTCACATATATAGCTATTGCTTATATGGGTAATAGTACTTTTAGCCCCCTGATCTTTGCGAATTACAAACCATAATTCACCAGCATTAGTTAGATAATTTTTAGCATTATCTAAGATACTATAAACTACTTCTTTGCCAGCTCTAATTGGCGGGTTCGTAACAATTAAGTCATATTTATCAGTTACATTCTCATAAATGTTACTCTCAAGAGTTTGACCATCTACTTTGTTAACAATAATATTTTTTTCTGTTAAATGGACAGCTCTTTTATTTATATCAATAAGTGTTACCCGAGAATTTAAAATTTTAGCTAAGACGATACCCATAAAGCCATAACCACAACCGACATCTAGGATATTATTGGCAGTATCTTTATTTTTTAAAATAGTTTCAACTAGTAGACGACTACCGAAATCTATCTTGTCTTTAGAGAATAAACCATTATCGCTAGTAAAGTTAAAATTAGTACCGGCAAAAGAATAGTCAATGGTTCTTAACTCACTTTTTAAATTAGGATTATTAGTAAAATAATGTTCCAAAAAATCACCGTTTCTTTTTATGTCTTTTTTAAGTTCGATAATATATTAAATTTTATCTTATTTATATGGATTAGTCAATAAGTTTAGTTTGAAAAAATCACTAACCGTTATTTTTCAGTTAGTGATTAAAATCAAAGTAATCTTGTGATGTTATAACATCATAATTTGACTTAATGATAATTTGGTGATTCTCGATATAAGCGATTTATCCATATTTTCCTTTAACATGGCTTTCGCTATTTCTTTTCGGTTTTGAACTTTACCTTTTTCTAAACCAATGGCTTCTCCTTCTTCTCTAGCTTCTCTTATTCTACTATTTCTATCTAATTCTTCATCACTTAAGTCAAATGTCATTGAATAATCATCGGGGTCCATACTTATTGCTAAATCATTGTTGATTAATTTTTCTTCTAC
>CANQIR010000116.1 GCA_947624095.1 uncultured Bacilli bacterium | reverse complement strand
TGAATACTTCAGCATCTGCTTTAGCTATTTTATAACGATATTTATATTTGCTATCAGTTGGAGTTTCTCCTTCTCCTCTTAAAGCCAAATGTCTTGAATAATTTTCTACTCCATTACAAAAACCAGTTTCTTTAAGCATTTCTATATCATATTTAGTTCTTTCTCTAAGTCTTTGTTCCTCTATTAATTTATTCTGCTTCTTTAACTCTTCTAAACGATTCTCTAATTCTGCTTCAATCCTTCTAATAGCTTCTTCCCTTTTCTCATCACTTGTAACGAAATGACTTGCCGGAAATATACTCATCGTCTTCTTTTCTTGATTTACTACTCCTGTTAACGGATCAAAAGTATAAATTCTATCTATTTCATCCCCAAACATTTCAATTCTAATACCGTGACTTCTTTCATTAGCAGGTACTACATCTATAGTATCTCCCCTAACTCTAAAGGTCCCTCTATGAAAATCTATATCACTTCTCTCATAAGTCATATCTACTAATTTATTAATAATATCATTTCTCTTTATATGATCTCCTACAGTTACTGTAAGCATTCCCTTAATATATTCTTCTTTTTCTCCAATACCATATATACAAGAAACACTAGCTACTACTATTACATTCTTATTATTAATTAACGCACTAGTAGCACCATGTCTTAACTCATCAATTTCATCATTAATAGAAGCATCCTTTTCTATATAAGTATCACTACTAGGTACATAAGCTTCTGGTTGATAATAATCATAATATGATACAAAATACTCTACATAATCATCAGGAAATAACTCCTTAAATTCCCCATATAATTGACCAGCTAAAGTTTTATTATGAGCAAGTATTAATGTTGGTTTATTAACTTCCTTAATTACATTAGCTATTGTAAAAGTCTTCCCTGTCCCTGTTGCTCCTAATAATACTTGTTCTTTCTTCCCTGATTTAATCCCCGCTACTAATTCCTTTATTGCTTCCGGTTGATCTCCACTAGGTTTATACTTACTAACTAAATTAAACATTAACTTCACTTCCAAACTAATTTATCTATTATAATATTTTGCAAAATAAGAATAAATCTATTCTACTATATTAATATTTAAATTCAAACAAAAAGTAGTATTCAATACTAACTTTCTTCCTCTATATCTAATAATGAAAATACTTGATCATTATTTAAAGCTACAATATTCATAACTACTCCCATACCAACAACATTACCACCTAAACCAGTAATAGCATCTTTAATAGCTCTCATCGTATTCCCAGTAGCATAAATATCATCAACAATATAAAAGTTCTTATCTTCATAAGTATCATCAACTAATTTAGGTAATTCTAAATAATCTTTCCCATATTCTTTCTCATAATCAAATACTACTTCTACTACATCTGGTGGTAATTTACCTTTCTTTCTAACTGGTAAACACCCTATATTTAATCTATCAGCTATAGCTGAACCAAATAAGAATCCTCTAGCTTCTGGAGCTACAATATAATCAATATTCTTATCCTTTATTTCTTCAACAAATTTATTAATAATCTCTTTCATTACTTCTTTTTGCATAATCAAAGGTGTAATATCAATAAACTCAATCCCTTTAATTGGAAAATCTTTCTGTGTTCTTATATTTAAATTACTATTTAATCTATTACTTAAAACTTTCATTACTTCACCTACTTATACATAACATTAATATCAACACTACCATTAACTCCATCAATATGACCATCACTACATAATTGCCAATATTTATAATCTCCTTCATAATCATTATTAGAAGTATAATAAGCTAACCATATCGGATAATTATCATTTTTATACCATATTTTATTCAAATAATAAGCACTACTATAAAGCATTCCTTTATATCCATCTTGTTCTACTCTATTCATAAAAATCTCTGCTACATTATTTATATCAAAGAAACTTATCTTATACATATTCCAATAAGACCAACTTTCCCAGTCAAAAACTATTGGTAAATCTAATTCTTCTCCTTCTAAAGTATCTAATACCCATTCAGAATGTTTAATAGCTTCCTCTTCACTGATAGCAATACTATATAAATATACCCCTACTTTTAATCCCGCTGCTTTAGCATTCTTAATATTTTCCTTATAATAAGCATCCTCTTTTATAACTCCTCCATTACCTTCTGCCCCAATCCTAATAATTACAAAAGATGCTCCCGCTTCTTTAACTTTTTCAAAATCAATCTTACCTTGCCATTCTGATACATCTATACCTATTTCTGTATCTTCATTTTTATATTTTTCATATACTTCTCTAAACTCTGTTTTAGGTGCCGGACTACTTGTTCCTCCCCCACTACCACCACTTGATGGTCTAACCACATTTAAAGTTACATTAGTTTTCGTTACATTATTACTTTCATCAATTAAATTATACACTAAATTATAAGTACCCGCTTGGTTTAAATTATAATTCCCTACCACTTCACACTTAACTTCTTTTGTATAATTATCACCATATTTAATTAATCCACATATATCTTTATCATATCCAACATTAGCTGATACATAAGTACTTCCAAAAGCCATCGGTGCAGTTGTATCTTCTACATTAATCATCTTTTTATAAACATAATCCTGATCATTATATTTAAAATAAACCTCAAATTCTTGTTTTCCTAATTTCTTTGGATAAACAACATCCTCCCCATTTATTAATTGAACATTTTCATCTTTAATATCTATTAATGTATTAAGTTTAACTCTACTATATATTTCCAAATTATCTTGTTTAAAACTTACTAATTCTTCACTATTATCTAATATAGAATTTTCTAACTTATTAACTTCATCATTATTATCTTCTTTATTATCCAACTTCATTACTAAAAATAATATAATATTAATTATTAATAAAACTACCACCACTAGCAAAAGAATCTTATTTTCCCTTTTCATATGCATCACTACTACATTGTACCAAATTTCTGACGAAAAGTCTCTAGGTAACCCAATATTTACAAAATATATTGCAAAATAAAAAGTGTTAG
>CANQIR010000115.1 GCA_947624095.1 uncultured Bacilli bacterium | reverse complement strand
AATAGAATAAAAAATAAAATAGTTGATGTAAGAAGAAAATATATAAATTATCTCTTACAAAAACTATTATACGAGAGGAAGTGATATACATGGCATTAATAAAGTGTCCAGAATGTAATAAGGAAATAAGTGACCAAGCTAAATCATGTCCTAACTGTGGTTGCCCAATCAAAACTAAAAAAAATAAAAAATCGCCAGAAAAAAATAGAGAACTGGAATTTGATTTTGAAAAAGAAAAATCCAAGAATAATAAAACAATAGTTGTAATTATCGTTGCCATTTTATGTGTTGCTTTAGCTGCCATCGGTATCAGTCATTTCCATAGCGATGAAGCATCTACCTCTAATGAAGTAGCCCAATCTAATGAAAGGGATGCTTACTTACCACAAATTGAAATAACTGCCGAATACATAAATATCCGTAGCGAAGCAAGTGTAAACGCTGAAGTTGTTGGTCAAGTTCATGCTGGTGAAATATATACAATCATCAGTAGTGATAATAATTGGTATAAAATAACTACCAAAGATGGTACTACAGGTTATATAGCCGGCTCAGTTGATGGTGAAAATTATGTTAAAGTCTTAGAACAAAATACCGATAAATTATTAGTCTATTTATTCCATGGCAATTTAAATGAAGACACTTACTCTAATAATTTAATAAACTATTTAAATTCCCTTGACTCTGAAATTTTATCAAAACTATACATCAAAAAATATAATCCTTGGCAAGAAGATAATGTCGGTGCTCAATTATTTTTCCATTATATTGAAGTATTTGATATTCCTAATCAAGGAACTCCATTACTTGTAATTAATGATAACTATATAATAGGATTTAATGAAACAAATCAAGATGATTACTTAAAATTAATTAAACAAGAATTAGGTATTGAATCTACTCAAACCAACAAGCCAAGTACTAATAATAAACCAAGCACCAATACCAATACTAATACTAATCAAAATAACAATTCTAACAATAACCAAAATACTAATACCAACACTAACACCAATAACAATAATAATAGTAATAATAATCAAAACTCTAATTCCAATAGTAATACCAATACTAATCAAAATACCAATCCACCAACAACTGAAACTAAACGAACTTATACAATAACTGGTATTCAAGGCATTGGTAATAATTATCGAAGTGGAGTCAGAAATTCAACAGTATGTAGAGTAGATAGCTTTACCGCTACAATTAAAGATAGTGATAGTGGTAGCTATTTTAGAGTAGATTATTCATATCAAACAACAATGCTTACTCAAGGTAACTCAAGTTATTGTCGATTTAGGGTAAAAGTATATGATAGCAATAACATGGTCATTGGTTCTAATAGTGCCCTAGTAAGTCTAAGTGAAGGTGAAAGTACTTCTCAATCACACTATTTCTTAATCCCTAAAGCCAATACCTCTGCAACTAGTTTTTATATCAAATTAGAAGAAGACTAAATTAACCATATCTTCCCATAAATTTTTATAAGATTAGTTGACTTTTCCTAAAATAATCTTTATAATTAAACCCATAAAGCAATTGATGAAGACGACAATATTTGAGTATTTAAAAGAGAGTTGCTTAATATGGTGGAAAAGCAATTAAAGAAAGACTATTGTAGATCACTTCTAATGCGTTACTTTGAAAATAGTAAAAGTAAACGATTACTCTCGTTACGAGTTTAAGTGTATGACAAGTTCATAAACTAAGGTGGTACCACGGATTATTTCCGCCCTTAGATTATGAACTTTTTTAATTTCATCACATATTGCTTAATAGAAAAGGTGGCAAAGATATGAAAAATTTTAAAGAACTAGATAAAAGACCAGTCAGTGAAGTTGAATCATCAATTAGTGAATCATGGCAAAGCATCAACCATATGCACGACGAACAAGTTAAAATAAATGCCAAAAATGATACTTTCGTTTTCTATGATGGACCTGCTTTTGCTAATGGCTTTCCTGGCCTTCATCATATGGTTTCCAAAAATTTAAAAGACACGATAACTAAATATCACGTAATGAATGGTAAAAAAGTAATCCGTAAAATAGGCTGGGATACCCACGGTTTACCAATTGAAAATCACGTTGAAAAAAAATTAGGTATCTCCTCTAAAAAAGAAATCGAAAAACTAGGCGTTGAAAAATTTAATGAAGAATGCCGTAAAAGTGTTAGAGAAAATGAAAATGCTTTTACTGATTTAACTCGTAAAATGGGTCAATTCTTCGATGTTGAAAATCCTTATTTAACTTATAAAAATGAGTACATTGAAACCGAATGGTGGATTTTAAAAAATATGTTTGAAAAAGGAATGTTTTATGAAGGAACTAGAGTAGTACCATATTGTCCTCATTGTGGTACTGGTTTAGCTACTCATGAAGTCGCTCAAAATTATCAAACTGATACCGCTATTACTGTAGTTGTTCCTTTTAAGAAAAAAGATGAAGATGTTTATTTTCTTGCTTGGACTACCACCCCTTGGACTTTAATTGCTAATGTTGCTCTTTGTGTTAATCCCAACGAACATTATAGTTTAGTTGAATCAAAAGGTACTAAATTCATTATGGGAACTTCCTTAGTTTCCTCAGTATTAGGTGATGAAGTAACTGTTTTAAAAGACTATACTGGTAAAGACCTTGAATATATGGAATACGAACAATTAATTCCTTCCTTCACCGTCGATAAAAAAGCCTTCTTCGTTACTTGTGATGATTATGTAACTATGGAAGATGGTACAGGTATTGTTCATATTGCTCCCGCATTTGGTGAAGATGATGCCAATGTTGGTAAAAAATATGATTTACCATATCTAAATCCTGTTGGTAAAGATGGCTGCTACGTTGGTGGTTTATGGGATGGTAAATTTGTTCACGATGTTAACGAAGAAGTAGTTGATTACTTAAAAGAAAATGGTAAATTATTCAAACGTCAAAAGATTACTCACGAATACCCACACTGCTGGCGTTGTGATACTCCATTAATTTATTATTCAATGCCAAGTTATTACATTAAAGTT
>CANQIR010000114.1 GCA_947624095.1 uncultured Bacilli bacterium | reverse complement strand
TAATCGAGTAATTAATTAGGCGACTATTAATTATTCTATTGAAAGAGAAATCGCCTTCGGGTAACCAAAGGTATAGAATAGAGAAATTCAACTCGACCTCAAGCCGTAAAATTAATTTATAATATACCATACGATTAATACTTTATAAGGAGTTATTTATGAAGAAAAATAACTGGATCTATAAAGTTTTTTTATTGACTTTTATTCTATCTTTACTCTTTAGTGGAATATCAAACTTTATAGCTGTTAAATTTAATAATTTGATTTTACTACTAATTACTATTTTAGTAATCTTAATCGGAATTATCTTTGATATGATCGGTGTAGCTGTTTTAACCAGTAAAGAAGCTAACTTCCATGCTATGGCCTCCAAAAAAATAAAAGGTGCCAAAGAAGCTATCGGTTTAATCAAAAATTCTGCAACTATTGCTTCCTTTTGCAACGATGTTATCGGTGATATCTGCGGTATAGTAAGTGGTAGTCTATCTGCTGTACTAACTCTCTCATTAGCTGGTATTATCAATCTAAATAGTACTTTAATAGCAATGATCGTTACTGCCCTAACCTCTACCATAACAGTTGGTGGCAAAGCCATTATGAAACGTGTTGCTATGCAAAAAAGTGACACCATTGTTCTCATAGTCGGCAAAATCAAACATATTTTACATTTTTAAAGAAAATAGAACAAATAAAAACTTGCTTAAACTAAAACTTATGATATAATACATAAGAAATGAATTACTATATCTGATTAATTGGATATGGCGGAAGGAGCGTTAAAATGAAAAAAGGAATTCATCCTGAAGTTAAAGATGCTACCGTAATATGTGCTTGTGGAGCTACATTCAAGACAAAATCAACAAAAGAAAATATTCACGTTGAAGTATGTAATGAATGTCATCCATTCTACACTGGTATGCAAGGTAAAGCTAAGAAAACTGGTAGTGTTGAAAAATTCAACCGTAAATATGGCTTAGACCAAGAAAATAAAGCTGCATAATATAGCTTTATTTTTTTATTTAAGGTATAATAATATTGGTGAATAAAATGCGAAAAATAAAATATTTATTTCAAAGAATTACCAGAATGGATTATAAACGTTTCTTCCAAACTATTAATGCAATCCACAAAAAGACCAATAAAAATCGAATTTTCCTTTTCTTCGATATCATCTATTGTGGTTTTAAATACCAAGCTGGTTATTTAGATTACCAATTATTTGAAATGTATAATTTAAATAAAGAACAAAGAAAAACAATAATAACTCGAGGTATTAATAATGAATTTATCCGCCGATTTAATGATAAATCATTTACCCACATCTTTAATAATAAATTAGAATTTAATCAAAGATTTTCCAAGTATCTAAAAAGAGATTGGTTAGAACTAACCAACAATAATTATGCTGAATTTCAACAATTTATCCAAAAGCATCCCAATATTATTGCTAAACCTGTAGATGGCACTTGTGGTAAAGGAATTGAAAAATTACAGGTGAAACCCAAGGAAGCTCGTTCTACTTATGAACATTTACTAGCCAACCAAGAGGTTTTAGTTGAAGAAGTTGCTACTCAATGTGAAGCTATTAATAAGCTTCATCCCTACTCCATTAATACTTTAAGAATTGTTACCTTAAAACAAGAAGTTGTAGCTGCCTATATTCGTATCGGTAATCATCAAAATTGTGTTGATAACTTTAACAGTGATGGTCTTGCTGCTCCTATCAATATTGAAACAGGCATCATTGATTACCCTGCAATCGATAAACATGATCATATCTACGAGCGTCATCCATTAACTAACGAGCCAATTCTTTGGCTAACTATTCCCAAATGGGAAAAAATTAAAGAATTTTGTATAAAAGCTGCTAAAGAAATTCCTGAAGTTGGTTATATCGGTTGGGATGTTTGTGTCAGAGATGACGGCCCATTACTAATTGAAGGCAACGACTTCCCTGGTCACGATATATATCAACTACCACCTCATCGAACTAATAATCAAGGAATGTTACCAATATTTGAAAAAGTTATTAATAAAGGAGAATCAAAATGAAAATAGCCATTGCTACTGACCATTGTGGTGTAAATGAAAAAAATGAAATAATCAAACATTTTAAGGAATATGAATTTATTGATAAAAGTCCTCAAAATGAACCAACTGACGACTACCCAGATTTCGCCTTTGCAGTTGGAAAGTCTGTTGCTAATCACGAAGCTGACTATGGTATTATTATCTGTCGTACAGGAATTGGAATGAGTATCGCTGCTAATAAAGTCAAAGGTATTCGTTGTGCCCACGTTACTAGTAAACATCACGCCGAACTAACCAGAATTGATAATGATTCCAATGTTTTAGCTATCAGTTTTGAACAGCCATTATTTGAATTGTATGAAATAATCAGAACATTTATTGAAACCCCAACGTCTATGGAAGAACGTCACGTAAGACGTCGGAATAAAATCATAAGTTACGAAAATGGTGAATATAATGAACTATAAGGCTTATCTCTATGTATTTTTTACTTTACTTTCTGCCTTTGCCCTAAGTGGCGTTAACTTCGACAAAATAATTCGTCGAAATCACGTTTGGGAAGCTAGAATTCTTGTAATGATTTTAAGCTGTATTGGCGGTTATTTACTAACCAACTTTATTGCTGAATTTCTCTCTACCTCCCAAATCATCTAAAGGAGAATTATGAAAAATACGATTCTATTATTTATAGTTGTTATTTTAATTCCTTTTGCTGTAGTTAGTTTCGATAAAAAAGAAACTAATTTTTTTAATGAACAAAATAACTCTTCCCCTAACTTAGAAGCTACTCCCCAAGTTTTAGAATCTTCCCCAATTCAAGTCAAAATTAATTTTCAAAACCAAGAACTTACTTTAGACTTAGAAGATTATTTAATTGGTGTTGTAGCAGCTGAAATGCCTGCTTCCTTTAACTCCGAAGCCTTAAAAGCCCAAGCTGTTGCTGCTCGTACCTATGCTTATTATAAAATTTTACAAAATAAAACACTAGCTACTACCACTGCCG
>CANQIR010000113.1 GCA_947624095.1 uncultured Bacilli bacterium | reverse complement strand
TCTTAAAGAAAGAGAAAAAGCTGATATTAAAGGCTTTTATGAAGAACCAAAGAATTCACTCGATATTGTTTTTACTGGTAATAGTGATGTATACCGGGGAATATCGCCAATGCGCTTATATGAGCAAACTTCTATTACTAGCTACAACTTTGTATCTGCCGGTCAAAGAATGTGGATAGCTTACCCAATGCTTAAAGAAGTCTTTAAAACCCAACAACCTAAAATAGTTTTCTTTAATGTTGATGAAGCTTTCTTTACTTCTAATGCTTCTATCGGTAATTATCATAAAGTCTACGATAATATGCCTCTAAGTATTAATAAAATCCAAGGAATATTTGATTCTAATTATAGTAAAAGCATTGGTGAAAAGTTACTCCATTTCTTCCCAATATTTCTTTATCATAATCGTTATTCCGAAATTACTAAACAAGATTTTACTTACGCTTTCAAAAACTATAATGATCCATTAAAAGGTATGGATTTAGTAACTTTTTCTAAACCCTATAAATCTACCGAAGACTATATGGCTTATACTGACGAAGTAGCTAAAATACCAGCTAAAAACCTTGAATATTTAAATAAAATGCAAGAATTATGCCAAGCAAATAATGCTGAGTTAATTCTTCTTGAACTACCATCTGCTGATTCTTGGAATTATCAAAAATCAAATGCCATTAGTGCCTATGCTAAAGAAAATAATTTAAAATTTATTGATTTAAATCTCGTCTTAAATGCAATGGATTTTGATTGGACTAAAGACACCTCAGATGGGGGAGACCACTTAAACTTATATGGTGCAACTAAAGTAACTGACTATCTTGCTAACTATTTACAAGAAAATTATGAGTTTGCTTCTCTTAAAGATAATAAATGGAATGAACAATTAGAAGAATATTATCAATTTATCAAAGAGGCTAACTAAAATGGTTTATCTTCTTCAAAATATTCATCACTATCCTGATAGTTTTTATCAAACTAATTATCAACTTCTAAATGTTTATCAAAAAGCCAAAATCAATAAAATAAAAAGTCTTAATAATCAAAAATTATCTTTACTAGCTCTTGCTTTAGTCGCTGAAAAATTAAATGTTCCTATTAAAGATATCCATTACCAAAACCATCGTCCCTATGTTAAAGGTGACTCATATTTTTCCATCACTCATAAATATCCTTATGTCGGTATTGCTATTTCTAATCAACCCATTGGTATTGATTTAGAAATCCTAAAAGAACTCCCTAAACCAACTCTAACTTACCTTGCTTCCTCAAACTCCCTTGAAGCTTTAATCAAATGGACTAAAAAAGAATCCCTAATTAAATGCTTAAACAAGACTAATCCTACTTACCAAACAATTATCATCGACCATCAACTAATCTTAACTATTTGCCAATAGAATAAATATAAGCTTCTTTTCTGACAAACACTTGACGAAAAAAGCGGTTTATAAGAAAAAAAACTTGTAAATATAGTATAATTGTAGTAGGTGATTTGTATGAAAGTCATAGTATCCGCTGGTGGCACAGGTGGTCATATTTATCCAGCTCTTGCTATTATCAATAAATTAAAAGAAAAAGAAAAAAACTTAGAAGTATTATATATAGGTACTCATAATCGAATGGAAAAAGATATAGTTCCTGAAAGAAATATTCCTTATGAATCCTTAGAAATATATGGTTTTAGTAAAAGAGATATGTTGCGGAATATCAAAAATCTTTCCCTTATTCACCAAGCTACGAAAAAATGTCTTAAAATTATGACAGAATTTAAACCCGATTTAGTTATTGGAGTAGGGGGGTATGTTACTTATCCAGTTATTAAAGCTGCCCATAAGTTACACCTAAAAACTCTTATTCATGAACAAAATTCCTTACCAGGTAAATCTAACCGCTTTCTAGCTAAAAAAGTCGATAAAATTGCTTTATCCTTTGCTAGTAGTAAAGATTACTTTCCTCAAAATAAATGCGTTGTTACCGGCAATCCTTGTGCCGAAAACGCTCTTAAAGTTCCTCCAATCTCTAAAACTAGTTTAGGATTATCTGCTAATAAAAAATTAATTGTTATTGTCTCTGGTAGTTTAGGCAGTGCCACCGTTAATATGAAAATGCAAGACTTCTTAAAACAATGTCAAAATAAACCCTTTGAGGTGTTATATATTACTGGTAAAGATTATTATAATGAATTTACCAAAAATACCTATCCTAAAAATGTTAAAGTCATCCCATATCTAGATAATCTTCCCGGCTTACTTAAAAATACTGACTTACTTATTACTAGAGCTGGTGCTTCAACTATTAGTGAAATTATTGCTTTAGGTATTCCCTCTATCTTTATCCCATCTCCCTATGTAGCTAATAATCACCAATACTATAATGCCCTTGAATTAAAAAAACACTATGCCGCTGACCTTATCGAAGAAAAAAATTTAACTGGTACAAATCTCTTAGAAAAAGTAGAAGAAATATTATATAATGAAAATGCCATTAAACTTATGAAAGAAAATTTATCTAAAATGAGTAATAATGATTCTGCTGAAAAAATATATAAAGTAATAAAGGAGCTGACTAAATGATCGAAGATTTACAACAATTTGGTCCATTAAAAACTGATGTTGATTTAAAACCATATAATACTTATCATATTGGCGGTATTGCTAAATACCTTATATCTCCATCTTCTGCTATTGATTTAGTTAAATTAATTAAATATCTTAAAACTAATAACATTCCTTATTTTTTACTAGGTAATGGTTCTAATATCGTATTAAATGATGAATTATATGAAGGAGTAATTATTACTTTTCAAAATATGCAAGGATTAACTATTAATGAAGATTCTACTATTTATGCTGAAGCTGGTTGCAATCTTGCTGAAGTGGCTAATAAAAGTATTGCTGCTTCCTTAAAAGGTCTTGAATTTGCGTGTGGGATTCCTGGTACGATTGGGGGTAGTATCTATGGTAATGCCGGTGCTTATAACTGCTGTCTACTTGATTATGTTAGTGAAGTATGTCCTCTAGTAAACTTATGACATAAGTAAAAAAGTGCTCAAATTAAGGATGTTGA
>CANQIR010000112.1 GCA_947624095.1 uncultured Bacilli bacterium | reverse complement strand
CATCAAAGGTAATTAAACTTTTAACACCATTTAAGGTATCTAGTTCGTGAAGAGCCATTCCACACATTAGATTTTCTCTAGTATTTCTTCGATGCTGTCTAGCATCATATAATAATGGCATAATGATGTTTATACGACTAGCGTGGTTGCTACAAGCGCCTATGCCATCTTTTAATTGAATTATTAAATCATTGGGACTAGTATGATTGGTAAATCCTCGCATTTGATATTCAAGAGAATAATTGCCAATATCAGTTAAGGCAAAAATTTCTTTACCACGGACAGTTTCTTTAATTTCTACTTTTAAATGGCCATCATCAAAGAAAATTTCATTGATGGGAACAATAAATGTTTCTTTTTCTGGGTCAAGACCATACATTTTTAATAGATGGGCATCTATTTTTTGACCTAATTCTTCTGCACTTTTAAAAACGATTAATCTTAAATTATCTTTTTCGACTTGTTTTTTCACTTTTTACTCCTATACATTTCTTAATTTTTTTAATATAAATCTCTACTCTCTTCACCCCACCTGACTTTCTTCTTACTTTGCAATTTTATTATAACACGTCGTTGGCATTTTGAAACTTTTATTTATAAAAATTGGTAATAAAAAAGACTTGCATAGAACAAGTCAATAAGATAAGGTTCTGGTTAAATGATATGGTTTAAGTTTTAGGGTTTTATCTTGACCTAATGACCAAATAAAATCATTAATATCCATAAGTGATACTTGGGGAAGATAATTTTGAATCTTTTTTAAGGCGATTAACATATTAGCGCGAATTTCTATTTCATATGGACTGTTTTCGGGGATTTCCTGCCGATTATCAACGATATTAGATAGTTCTTCGTTATAAACTAAGATACCTAAGCCACGAAGAACTTGCGGAATTTTGTAATCAGCACAACCGAGTAATTCTTGACATTCAAGGGGAATATTTTCTTTCATATTGCGAATATGAAAAATATCACTGACAACTAGTTGGGCAAGTTTATAAAAGTATATTGGATGACCTTGATAAGTTCTAGTATCATTAAAACTAGGAAAGTTGGAAATAATGATATTTAATAAATCGGAAGCACTAGTAATATCTTTAATATAGGTATAGAAATTTCCTTGCATTTTGGTATTGATAATTGTACTTACTTCTTTTAAGATTTGATATCTTTCTTTAAGAAAAGGAATTTGGACATTGCCGTGCATTGCTTCTTGATATTCTTTAAAAGAAATCTTGGTAAAGTCAAGATGGGAATGGTTTTTAGTTAGTTGGATAAAGCAATAGATTAGAGCGAAGGCACCATCAATGTCACCATTTGGAGTAGTTATTGTCCATTTAGGAGAACCCCAAAAACAACAGTCAATTGCACCGAAATGGATTAGGAAATTGACGATTTCTTCGATAGATAAATCAAGAAGACCATAGGGATTAGATGCAAGCCAGTGGGTGGGGTTATGAAAGTCATATTTAGTAAGTAAATCCTGAATAGCTTGGTCATTAATGGTAACATATTGCGAATTATTGACAACATAGGTACAACTTTCTTGAATATCATTTAAATACTTATTCATTAATATACTCCTTTACTGTCTATTTATTAGGGTTAAAGCTTGTTGTTTTTCTGATTCAATGATTTGGGAAGCTATTTCAGTTTCAACAATAACATTAATATTGGATAAATCATTACGTGGACGATTTTTAAATGATATGGTAATATGACCATCTGCATTTTCAGTATAGATGACGGTTCTACTTTCAAAGATGGTCTCGCCATTTTGCATTGTAATGTGATATTTACCACGGACTATTTCTAAACTTGATAAAGTACCATTGGATATAGCTAGATGATTATTAATGACTTTGCCTTTTTCGTCTACTGTATGAGATGTCATACTTACTAAGGGATATTCTGTGATATTAAAATGAAGAGCTTTTTTAATTAAAGTACATAAAATATCAATAGAAGGTGGTTTGCGCATATCTAATTTCTTTAATTCAGTTTCGAGAAAATATTCATCTAAGTAAGCATTATTTGATAATTTGGTAGTGTTTGGATAAGCTATTTCAATAGCAATTTGGTTGGCTTGGTGATTAATAATTATTTGATATTTTGAACTAGCAAAAATACGTTTAAAGCTGGTATTTGATTGAGGATTGATAGTTGTTCTGGATTTTAATTTAGGTTTTTTAGATAAATTTTGTTTATCATCGATAAGGATAAAGGTTTTGGTTTCATAGTCTTTGCGAAATGTTATCGTCGATGGTTTTTCTTGCCACTTGTCAAAGAAAGCGGATACTTTGTAAGTTTTACCAAGTCCTGTACAAGTGAATGTTTGATTTTGATAATCAAAATCCTTTAAGGTATAGGTTTCATTATCTAAAAAGTCTAAATTACTAAATAAATTTACTAAGTACTCCCCTATTTTGGTTATTTGATTAGGGCTTAAATATTTTTGATCAGTAGAATTTAGGTGGATGCCTAAAAAAAATCTTTTCGGTAATAATTTTTTATCAATATTGGGAATAGCTAATAAGTCTTTTAGAAAAGATAGTAAGCTATGGCCTTGGATGGTCAAATTGGGTAAATCTGGACCACCAAGGAAGGTATAGGTTGCTTGTTCTTCATCAATAATAGTTTGAATTTTTGATTTGCTATTAAATTTATTTAATAAATTCATTATAATCCCTCCATAACTTTTTTATGGTAACACAAATTAGGGATAAGTTAAATAAAATGGCGGATTTATTACGTCGACTTGACAGTTGCTTTATATTCGGGAGCATTTAACATTTAGTGGGTCATAATATTTATCTTTAAAACTGAGAAGTAATTCTTGCATAAATTAAACCCTCTTTAGAATATCATATTTTATTAGTAGCTATATTATAGCATATTGAAGCATTTTTATGGTATAGTAAGTTAGAGGTGACAATGATGGAAAGTAAAGGCTTTGCCGTAGTGGAAATCGGGAGTACTAATAGTAAAGCTTATAGATATCAAGAGGGAATTATAAGTAACATAGGATTTAAAACTATTGAATTTAAGAATCATTATAAAACTGATAAGCAAATTAGGAAGACAGATAAGGAAGAGCTTTA
>CANQIR010000111.1 GCA_947624095.1 uncultured Bacilli bacterium | reverse complement strand
CTTTAGCTAATCGAATTGCTTATTGTCAAAAAAATGGTGTTCCAGTTCGTAATGAAAATGGCACTGTTCATAAATTCTTATTCGATGAAGAAGAATTCGCTAGTGTTTTTGAAGGTATAAATGTTTCAGAAATTCACGAATTACCAACTGCTGAAGAATCAGAAACCGCTTTAACAACTGTCTTAAATGAATCACCATTAATCGATGTATTAAAAACTATGGATTTAAATAACGTATATCTAGGTGAAAGACAAATTAATGATGAAGAAACTTATTTCGCTTCTCGTACTTACATCGATAAATTAGCTGAGTTAGAAAATAGTACTCATCGTGCTTATCAAATTGATGGCGTAGTTCTTTCTAAAGAAAGATTTGAAAGAAACTTACTATTCTTAATCAATCATCAAGTTACTGCTTCAAGTGAAGAAATCTTAGCTGCTTCATTGTTATATGGCTCTTTAAAAACTGAAAGTGATATGAAGAAAGTAGCTGATGCTATGGGTTTTAGTGAACCAGCAGTAGGAGGTGTAACACTATGAATTTCCTAACCGAACTAGGCTTCGACAAATTACAAATCCAATCAATTGAAAAAAATATTCCTAAATTAATTAAAGAACAAATCAAGAATTCTCAAGAATTAGTAAAAACCAATATTTCTTTTCTTAAAGATTTAGGTGTATCTAATTATAAAGAAGCTTTTAAATCTTATTATGATATGTTCTTAATGGATAATAGTGCTTTCACTGCTATCTTCTCCAAATACGATCGTGATGATTTGATTGCTAAGTTAGAAAAAAATATCGCTATTATTGAACATTTATAATCAAAGGTACTTCACTTGAAGTACTTTTTTAATCCTTGTTAAAAGAACAAATGTATGCTATAATAAATCTACTTAATTAGACAAGAAAATAATATTCAAATATAATTTAATTTGATATAATTTTTATAGCAAGGTGGTAAATTATGAATTATTTAGAAGGCTTAAACAAACAACAATTAGAAGCAGTTAAACATTTAGATGGACCTTGTCTAGTCCTTGCTGGTGCCGGTTCTGGAAAAACCAGAGTATTAACTACCAGAATTGCTAACTTAATAGATAATGGTATTTATGGTAGCCATATTTTAGCTATCACATTCACTAACAAAGCTGCTAAAGAAATGAAAGAAAGATTAAATAAATTAGTCCCAGATAACAATGTATTTGTTGGTACTTTCCATGCTTTAGGAGTTCGTATTATAAGAGAAAATTATAATTTATTAGAATTAGATAAAAACTTTACTATCCTAGACAGTGAAGATGTTTTAAGTATTATCAAAAAAATATTAAAAGAAAATGGCTATGATCCAAAACTTAATTCGCCAAGTTACATCCGTAATCGCATTAGCTTCATTAAAAATGAAATGCTTAGTGCTGGCGAAATTGCCAAATTCTTTAATACGCCACCAGAAAAAGTAGCTGAAAAAGTTTATTACGAGTACCAAGATATTCTAGCTCGTAACAATTCCGTTGATTTTGATGATTTACTAGTATTGCCCGTTAAACTTTTTCAAAGTCATCCTGAAGTTCTCGATAAATATCAAGAAAGATATCGTTATATTTTAATTGATGAGTATCAAGATACTAATGAAGTCCAATATAAATTTAGTAAACTTCTTGCTAAAAAATATCAAAATCTTTTTATTGTTGGCGACCCAGATCAATCAATTTATATGTTTAGGGGTGCTAACTACCGGAATATCTTAAACTTTGAATCTGATTATCATACTGCCAAAGTAATCCCCTTAGAAGAAAATTATCGTAGTACTAATTACATCCTTAAAGCCGCTAATTCCGTTATCAAAAATAATAAAGAACGGAAAGAGAAAAATCTTTTCTCTGCTAAAGGTGATGGTCTTAAAGTTAAATATATTAGAGCTTATGATGATAAACACGAAATAACTCTAGTTATTGAAGAAATAAAAAAATTATTAGCTAATGGTTTTAATAAAAAAGATATAGGTATTTTATATCGAACCAATGCCCAATCAAGACTAGTTGAGGAAGCTTTAAATAAAGTTCCCCTCCAATATCGCGTTGTAGGTAGTTACTACTTCTATAATCGTAAAGAAGTAAAAGATTTACTTGCGTATTTAAGGCTTATCCTAAATCATCATGATGACATAAGTTTACGAAGAGTAATTAATTCTCCGAAAAGGGGAATAGGTGCTTCTACCCTTGCCAAATTAGAGAATTTAGCTAAAGATAATCATACTTCGATGTTTGATGCTATCTCTAGTGGTAAAGAATTAGTTTTTAAAAACCTAATTGAAGACTTAACTACTGCGAGTGAAAATATTACTTTAACTGAATTAGTAGATTTAATTATCGATAAGACTGGTTTAAAAACTGAGCTAGAAGAAACTAAAGGCATTGAAAAAATCGACCCATTAGAATATTTAAAAGAATTTAGAAGTGTTACTGCTTCCTTTGAAGAAAGAACTGGTAGTGTCAATCTTTCTGAATTCTTAGAAGAAGTTAGTTTAAGTGCTGATTTTTCCGAACACCAAGAAGGTAGCGATGTTATCACCTTAATGACAGTTCATAGTGCTAAAGGTCTAGAATTTGAAGTAGTTTTTCTAATTGGAATGGAAGAAGGTATCTTCCCTCATTCCAATTCCTTCCTAGAAGAAGGCGGTCTTGAAGAAGAAAGAAGACTATGCTACGTTGGAATAACCAGAGCTAAACAACAATTATTTATCAGTAATGCCAAAAGAAGAATTCTTTATGGTCAAGAAAATATGAATCCACCAAGTCGTTTTATTAACGAAATTGATCCAAGCTTATTAGATATTCAAAACGAACTTATGCAAGAACCTACAAAAATTGACAAAAAAGAATTCTATACTAATGAAGAAGCCGAATATCAAAAAGGTGACATTGTTATGCACACTATCTATGGACGTGGTGTCGTTCTAGGTATCAAAAACGATTTAGTTGAAATTGCTTTTGCCAAGAATTATGGTATTCGCAAAGTAATGAAAAGTTATAAAGGCTTAAGAAAGATGTAGGTATTTATGAAAATAAGACAATGTATAATCCCCATAGCTGGTCGAGGAACAAGATTTTTACCAGCTACTAAATCCATCTCCAAAGAAATGCTCCCCATCGTCAACAATC
>CANQIR010000110.1 GCA_947624095.1 uncultured Bacilli bacterium | reverse complement strand
ACTAATCATCTGTCCACCCGCACCCTATCTCTATCTATTTGATAATGATAATTATTTACTCGGTGCTCAAGATGTTTCATCTTATAATGAAGGCTCCTATACTGGTGAAATTAATGCCAATATTTATAAATGCCTTAATGCTAAATATACTATAGTAGGTCATAGTGAAAGAAGAATTCTTTTTAACGAAACCAATGCCATTTTAATTAAAAAAATAACTAATGCTTTTACTAGTGGTTTAGAAGTAATTTATTGTATTGGTGAAACTAAAGAAGAAAATGAAAATAACGAAACTGATAAAGTATTAGAAAACCAAATAGCTACTGTTCTTAATGAATTTAACCGTGAACAACTAAAAAATATTATCATCGCTTATGAACCAGTATGGTCAATCGGTACAGGTGAATCTCCATCAATCTTAGAAATTGAAAATAAAGTATCTTTTATCAAAAATATAATTAGAGATTATTATGAATTACAATTACCAGTTCTATATGGTGGTTCTATATCCTTAGAAAATATCTCAATGGTTGAAAAAATAGCCAATATTGATGGTATTGTCATCGGTAATTCCTCATTAGATGCTAATGATTTAATGCAAATAATCCGTCAAGTATCAGATTAACGACAAGCTTTGACAAGCCTTGACATAATAAGACAAAGTATTTCCTAGTATTTTGTCTTTTTTCATTCTATAATGAAAATGCATGTAGTAAATAAAAATTACGAGGAGACTAAAATGGAAAAGAAAATTAACGCTCTAGTAATTGATGATAATGTCAATTTATTAAAGAGCATTAAGCAGTATTTTAGTAGTCATGCAGTAATCAATATTTATGAAACCGCCACTGATGGCGAAGAAGGTCTAGAAAAAATCATTCAAAATCAAAACAACATAGATATAATTATTATGGACCTTATAATCCCTAAATTAGATGGTATCTCATTACTTGAAAAACTAAAAGAAAATCATCTAGACAAAAAGATAATAGTTCTTACTAGTTACAAAAATGAAGAAACTATTAAATTAGCTAATGAATACAATATCAGTTATTATATGTTAAAACCTTATAATAATGAAATATTAGAAAAAAGAATTATAAATGCTATGGAAAATAAAAAAGAACATCTTGAATTAACTACCGAAAAGGTTCGCTTATCAATTAGCAAACTACTTCACGACCTAGGCGTACCTTCTCACATTAAAGGCTACCAATATATACGAGAAAGTATTTACCTTATGTACGAGAATCCTGATTTAGTAGGTGGTATTACTAAAGAATTATATCCCGAAATAGCCGTTAAATTTGATACTACCTCTTCAAGAGTTGAAAGAGCAATCCGCCACGCTATTGAAGTAAGTTGGAATCGTGGCGACTATGACTTAATGGAAGAAATATTTGGTCATAGCGTTGATTATGATCGGGCTAAACCAACTAATTCCGAATTTATTGCAACCCTCGCTGATAAACTAAGAATAGATAAAAAAGTCTTTGCAACCATCTAGAAACAAGCAATTGCTTGTTTTTTCAATTTGTAGTAAAATTTACTTTAAGGTGATACAATGAAAAAAATTCTAACCATAATCCTTGATGGCTTTGGAATGCGTGAAGAAACAACTGGTAATGCTATTAAACTTGCTAAGCCAACTAATTTTATCAATATATGGAATAATTATCCTCATTGTTTATTAAAAGCCAGTGAAGAAGCCGTTGGCCTATCCAAAGGTCAATTCGGTAATAGCGAAGTAGGGCATCTAACTATCGGTGCTGGTCGTTTAATTAAACAATATATTTCGCGTATTAAAGATTTATTAGCTAGAGATAACTTAAAAAATAATCCCCATTTTATCAAAATGGTTGAATATGCTAAATCTACTAAAAGACCGGTTCATATAATGTATTTATGTAGTGAAGGCGGAGTCCATTCTCTAAACAGTTATGCCCTCAAAATGTTAAAGATACTTAAAGAAGCTGAAGTATCAAAAGTATATTTCCATTTAATTACCGATGGTCGTGATACTTCTGCTACTGTTTCCAGAAAATATATTAAAGAAGTTCAAGATGCTATTGATACTTTAAAACTTGGTAAAATAGTTTCTGTTTGTGGTCGTTACTATGCAATGGATCGTGATAAAAATTGGCAAAGAACTAAATTATATTATGAATTAGTTACTAGAGGAGTAGGTCTCCATTCGTTAGATATTAACAAAACTATCGAATCTTGTTATCAAAAAAATACCACTGATGAATTTTTACCACCAATTACTTTAGATGCCAGTGCAACTATTTCCGATGGCGATATCTTACTTTGGTTAAACTTCCGGGAAGATCGTGCTAAACAAATCTTGCGTGCTTTAAGTGATACCTTATTTGATGAATTTAATGCTATGCCAATGCCTAATTTAAAATTATATACCTTTTTACCTGTTGATGAAGATGTACCTGCTAATTGCTTCTTAGATGAAATCAATGTTGAAAATCCATTAGGCGTTTATTTATCTCAACTAGGCTTATCCCAAGCTCGTATTGCTGAAACCGAGAAATATGCCCACGTTACCTATTTCTTTGATGGTGGCAAAGAATTAAAACTAGAACGCTGCGATCGGTTCCTAATTCCTTCTCCCAAAGTAGCAACCTATGACTTAAAACCAGAAATGAGTGCCGTCGAAGTAACTAAAACCGTTTGCAAATGTATGGAAAAAGATTACGATTTTATTCTTTTAAACTTTGCTAATCCCGATATGGTAGGTCATACTGGCAATTTAGAAGCCGCCATTAAAGCTATTCAAGCAGTGGATATTTGTTTAGGTAAAATTAAAGAAGTAGCTGATGAAAACTTTTATACCTTAGTAATATTAGCCGACCATGGTAATGCTGAAATTATGATTGATGAAAAAGGCAATCCCGTAACAACGCATACCACTAGCTTAGTACCATTTATTATTACTGATAAAAAAGTAGAATTAACTAATGGTGCCCTAACTATGGTTGCTCCAACTATTCTTAAATATATGGATATTAAAGTTCCCAAAGAAATGGAAAATACTGATGATTTATTAGTAAACAATGAAGATTAAAACTATAATGGAATCAACGATTCCTTTTTTATTTTCCAAAATGTTACGTGTTTTAATTAAATTATGCTGTGTATTAGATATGAGGTGATAAAACAATACAAAAATCTAAAAAGATATGATATGATATATA
>CANQIR010000109.1 GCA_947624095.1 uncultured Bacilli bacterium | reverse complement strand
CCAGATGATTTGGGGGTCTGGTCGTAAAAGTGTATAATCGCCCCAACTCTCTTTTTTCATTCCATCACTCATATCGAGTAATTGGTAATCAGTAAAATCGTTAACTATTTTCATTTTGACTCCTTGCTGGTTATTTTAATTGTTAATGGTTCTAAAGTTTCTAGTAAACCGTGAGTTAGAAAGAAATAACCTAATACTAATATTTGGACTTCTTGATTGTAATAAAGATTGATACTGGTAAGGAGCCCTACTAAAATAAAGAAGCTGAGAATAAAAATTTTTAAAGTCCATAAGTTATTGGAACGATCGTGATAGTAATCAGCTTTTTTTAGCTTAATCAAAGACATTAATATAAGCCAGACTAAGATAGTTATTGCTAAATATTTGGGTTTATTATTGATATCGAGAGTGAAAGCAAGGATGCAAGTTACTAAACTAGCAATAGATACTTGTAAGCCTTCATAATCTTTGAATTTCATTGTAAAGGCGTATTTAAGAAAGTTAATAATCATATAGAATGACATAACCGATGTTAAAACAGTTTTAATACTAACGATATTAATATGCGGTAAAGCTACGAGAATGCTCCCCAATAAAATCATTAAGACACCGACTAATAAATCAATATTTTCTTTTTTCATAAACTCACCTACTCGTTAAATATCTTACAACAATTTATTAAATTAGTCTATGTGGAATATTTTTTCTAAAGCTACGGCAACGCCATCTTCATCATTAGTTAAAGTTATTTCATCAGAGGCTTCTTTTATTTCTTCGATAGCATTGCCCATAGCAATTGATAAGCCAGTTAGTTCAAACATTGATAAGTCATTAAAACTATCGCCTAGAGAAATAGCTTCTTCAGGATTAAGATTAAGATATTCTAATACTTTAGCCACACCACTACTTTTAGTATTGAACTTAGGTGTAAAATCACGGAAAAGGGATTCATTTGGGATGTGGATATTATTGGTTAAACTAACAGATGAATTAGTATTTTCTAGATCAGGATTTAGACTATGTAAATAATCTTTTAAGACAAGCATTCGATTATAGTTGGTACTTTGAATAACTATTTGACTGATTTTTCCTTTAATTTCATCTAAAGAAGAAATTAAAATATTTTCTGGATAAGGTATAGTATCTTTTAGATTAATGTATCTTTGATATTGAGAATTTAGATATAGTTTAAGATTGTGAGTGTTACAAAAGTCAAAAATATTTTGTAATGTGGGTATAGGTATTTCAGCTTGATGAATGGTTAAATTTTTTTCGTAGTCATAAACTTCGGCGCCATTGCTAGCGATAATGATACTGGAAGCATTCACGGACTGGCTTAGTTCTCTAACTTGGTAAGAGTTGCGACCACTAGTAATAACAACATAAATACCCATTTCTTTTAATTTAGAGATGACTTTCTTAGTTCTGGGAGTTACTTTTTGCTTTTCATTAATTAATGTTCCATCGATATCAATAAAAACTATTTTATATTTAGACATAATAATCCCTACTTTTCTTTACTTTTTAATTATAACAAAAGTGTAAATATTTGGAAAGTAAATCGTAAAAAAGAATGTAAACAAAAAGTAGGATATTTCCTACTTAGTTTTATCAAACTGACTAGCATATAAATTAGCATAGAAGCCATTTTGGGCTAGTAATTCTTCGTGGCGTCCTTGTTCAACGATGTTACCATCTTGCATAACAAGGATTAAATCAGCATTTTTAATTGTTGACAACCGATGGGCGATAATGAAGGTTGTACGGCCTTGCATTAGTTTATCCATAGCTTGTTGAATTAAGATTTCGGTTCTAGTATCAACATTGCTCGTGGCTTCGTCGAGGATAAGAATTTTGGGATTAGCAAGTACAGCTCGAGCAATAGTTAGCAATTGCTTTTGACCGGATGAAACGTTATTAGTTTCTTCATTAAGAATCATATTGTAGCTATCTGGTAAAGTTTGAATGAAATGATGGATATGAGCAGTTTTAGCAGCTTCAATAACTTCATCATCAGTAGCATCAAGTTTACCATAACGAAGATTTTCCATAACGGTACCATTAAATAACCACGTATCTTGTAAGACCATCCCAAACAAACTACGTAAATCACTACGTTTAAATTTAGTAATATCTGTACCATCAATCTTAATGGAACCACTATTTAAATCATAATAACGCATTAGTAATTTAACAATAGTTGTTTTACCAGCACCAGTTGGTCCAACGATAGCAATTTTGTCGCCAGGTTTAACTTTAGCATTTAAGTCGTGAATGATTATATCATTAGGATTATAACCAAATTTGACGTGTTCAAAGGTAACGGCACCTTGAATATTAGCTATAGATACGGGGTCTTTGATATCTTTTGGTTCTTCTTCAGCTTCAAGGAAGTTAAATATTCTTTCACTTGCTGCAATCATTGACTGAATCATATTAGATATTTGAGCTAGTTGACCAATTGGATTTGTGAAATTTCTGGAGTATTGAATAAATGACTGAATTTCACCGACAGTAATTATTCCCCGAGAGGCATATATTGCTCCTAATATGGCAACTATAACATAAGATATATTTCCAACAAAATTCATAATTGGGTGTAATATACCACTAATAAATTGACTTTTCCAACCAGAATCATATAGGGCATCATTATCTTCGTCAAAAGCTTTTAAGACTTTATTTTCAGCATTAAAGGCCTTAACTACGGTATGACCTGTATACATTTCTTCGACTTTACCATTTAATCTAGCTAAATTAGCTTGTTGAGCAACGAAATATTTTTGACTATATTTAACAATTTTTAGCATAGCAAACATAGCTATCGGTAAAACAATTAAGGTTACTAAAGTAATGGTAACATTGATGCTAAGCATCATAAAGAAGATACCAATTATAGTAGTTAGGGAAGTAATTAATTGAGTTGCACTTTGATTTAAACCTTGACTTAGTAAATCAACATCATTGATGATAGTTGATAAAACTTCCCCATGAGTTTGTTTATCAAAATATGATAACGGCAAATGATTTATTTTTTCAGATATTTCTTTACGCATTTTATATGTTGCTTTTTGCGTTACTCCACTCATTAGATAGCTTTGAATATAGGAGAAAGCACCACTAACTATATAGAGAATTAATAGAAAGATTAGAATCTTTAGAATAGCATCAAAGTTAATACTACCAGTATTAGTTAATTTAGCTATTAATCCTTCGTATAATTCAGTTGTGGCATTCCCTAATATTTTAGGTCCCATAATACTAAAGATAGTGCTACATATAG
>CANQIR010000108.1 GCA_947624095.1 uncultured Bacilli bacterium | reverse complement strand
AAAGTAAGAGTATTTTATGAAATGGATGTTCCTATATTACAATCAGTATTACATTTTAGGATTGAAGGGACTACTAAACAGATAATTTTCCCAAAGGATTAGTGGAAAGGGGATTAATATGAGAGAATCGATGGGTATGACATGGACTTTTCAGATCATGTTAATATTTATTTTAATCTTCTCAGCCTTTTTAGCTGTATATATTAATTTTTCAAAAGCTTATAAAGTAAAGAATGAAGTAATTAATTTTATTGAGAAAAGAGAAGGTATTACGGATAGTATTTCTTCTAATCCTGGGTCTATACAATTGATTACTAATTATCTTAGTGCGCACGCTTATGGGGCGATGGGTACTTGTCCAGCAGAAGCTGGGTGGTATGGAGCTAGAAAGATGGAAGGGGCAAGTTCGGATATTGAAGCTGTGGAACAGGGAACTAAGTATTATTATTGTGTGAAGAAGGTAAATGGCTTTGATGCTAAAAATTATAATAGATCTTATTATGAAGTAAGAGTTTTCTTTAAATTTGATTTGCCTTTGGTAGGAAATATATATACTTTTTCAATTGATGGACAGACAGTAGAAATTGATTTTCCAGCTGATAATTTAGCAGCTGTAGCGGAAAGTTAAGGAGGTAAGAATAATGAATGTTATAGTAGCAAATAAATATGTAGCGATGTTATCAAATTTAAATATTGATTTAATTAAGAGTATGACTGGTGAGTTTGAAGTAGATGATTTAATTAATACTTTTGATAATTTCTTTTTTAATAAGATGATATTGGATATTACAGCTGTTAAGGGATATCAAGATATTGATACTATTCAAAAATTATCTTTTGGACTTGATATGAATAAAGTAATTTTATTACTTGATGATTCACCAGTGGTTAATTCGCCTAATTATTTATCACAATTAGTAAGTATGGGAATATATAATTTTACTAGGAATATTGATACGATTACTTATTTAATAGATAATCCAAATACTTATAAGGATGTAGCGCAGTTTCAACAACTTAGTGTAGGTGTTGGTAGTAGAATAGAGCCAGTTGGGGATGGACCTACCCATAATAAGAGTGATAAATTTATTAACGATGATGTAGTTATGCAAGGATTTAGAGGAACGAGGGTAATTGGGTTTAAGAATTTAACTGATCATGCAGGAGCAACAACATTAATATATATGATTAAGAAACAAGCGGAATTAAAGTTAAAGGTATTGGCTTTGGAAGTTGATAAGAATGATTTTGTATTCTTTAATGATGGGGATTTAAGGACAGTAAGTACACCGGAAGTTCCTTCAATTGTAAAAAATCCGAATAATAATTATGATGTAATTTTAGTTGATTTAAATAATAGTCCGGAAGAGAAGAATTTTACGGAAGTATTATATTTAATTGAACCTTCGACTATTAAGTTAAATAAGATGATTAGAAGAGATAGAAATATTTTAGATAAGATTCAAAATAAACGGGTAATATTAAATCAATCTTTACTTAATGAGACGGATGTTAAGGATTTTGAATATGAAGCGAAATGCAAGGTATTCTTTAATATGCCACCACTTGATGATAAGAAGGATAAGCATAAAGTTATAGATGAGTTAATATCTAAATTAGGTTTAGGGGGAAGTTATGTACAACCAAAGAAGACACCAAAGGGTGGAGGATTATTTCAAATTGTTAAGGATGAATAGTGTAAATTTACATATTTTGCTTGACTTTTAGAAGGATAATCTATAAAATGAATATGTAAGAAGGAGTGGTTTTATGTCATTGGCAGTAAATTTTTGTACAGGTACTAAATCAATTTGGGCACTTATAGGTAAGGTATTATTTATATTTAAAATTGTTATTCCAATATTAATTATTATTTTTGGGATGATGGATTTAGGTAAAGCAGTAGTTGCAGCTAAGGATGATGAAATTAAGAAAGCTGTTAAGATGTTAGCTATGAGAGCTGTTGCTGGTGTAATTATATTCTTTATTCCAACATTAATAGGATTTGTATTTAAAATTGTTGATGGATTTAGTGATGTCCAAAACGATTATGATGTTTGTGCTAAGTGTATTAGTAAGGGAAGTTGCTAACTAACTAATGGAAATTAAACAATATTTATTTAAATATTGTTTTTTTTATGGTATAATTTTTTTGTATGTACTGGGGTGTTAGTATGAAATATGCATATATGTTATTAATTACATTATTATGTAGTTTACTTTTAGTAACAAATGTTAGTGCGATTAGTTATCAAGATGTTAGTTTGGCTGGTACTACTAAGACTGAAAGAGATAGTAAATGTAAGGCAGTTTTAGGAGATCCAGAAAATCCTGATGATTTTGCTTATTTATTACAAGATATATTTAATGTTATTAAGTTTGGAACACCAATACTAATTATAGCTATGACAATTGTAGAGTATATTAAAGCAGTGATTAGTAGTGATAAAGATCAATTAACTAAAGCTAATAAGAAGACGATACAAAGAGTTGTACTTGGTATTGTGTTATTCTGTATCCCAGTGGTATTAAATTTTACATTTAATTTATTAGGCTTTTATGGTACTTGCGGAATTGATTAGAGGGTGAACTTATGGTACTAGGTGTTATTAATTTAGGTGAATCAATTGCTCAAGCATTTGTGGGTATTTTGTTATTAATTGATGGCTTTATTTTTGGTTTTATTGATAAGTGTTATCAATTATTTATGGCACTTGCTTCAGCAAGGATTTTAACGGATGAAACGATTCAAGCTTTTGCTAATCGAGTTTATATTATAGTTGGAGTAGCGACACTATTTGTTTTAGCTTACTCAATTTTAACTGCTATTGTTAATCCAGATAATATAGCTAAGGGAGATAATTCACCTTCTAAGATATTACAAAATGTTTTAATTGCTTTATTGTTTTTGGCTTTGACGCCAGCAGCTTTTAATTTTTTATATAAGATTCAAGATGTAGCAATGCGACAGAATGTAATAGGTAATTTGATACTGGGAGGATTTATTGAAGATGATGCCACTTTAACTGGGGGAAGCATTAGTTATGGCAATACGGGTACTAATGGTAGTACGGGTAGTACAGGAAGTTTTAGTGCTGGTAGTGTTACGGTTAATAAATCATTAGGGGCTTATGAGGTGGCTGGTAGAACAGTAGCTTTTGAACTTTTTTCACCTTTTTTACAACCTAATGGGGATCCGGAAAATATAAAGGTTAAGACAGCAGATTATTTCTTTAATCCATCAACTAAAACAGCAAGTTTGTGGGTTTGTGGTGGATCTTTACTTGCTGGAGCTGCTATGGAATTTTTTACCGCTGGTGGAGCGACACCTTTTGTAGTAGGACTTGC
>CANQIR010000107.1 GCA_947624095.1 uncultured Bacilli bacterium | reverse complement strand
CCCTGCCATTTAAGTATGAAATAGCTTCGAAGAGTTAGAAAAAGAATGTATTGTACAAATATATTCTTTAACTTGGGGGAAGCTGTTTTTTAATATTCAAAATCAATAAAAATCAATAATACCATCTTTTATTATTTAAAATATTTTAAATTTTATTGTTATATATGTCTATAAAAATGGATATATAAATTATTGTAAGTTTATGTTATAATGTGGTGTAGATAAGGTGGTTGGATTATGAGTAAGAAGAAACAAGAAAATATAAATTCAGAAGAAAAGCCTAAGAAATCAAAGAAGAATTTGATTTTACTAATTATTATTTTAGTTATGTTATTAGTAGCTGCAGGTCTTGGCTATGTTATCTATGATAAAATAGTTAATGGAGATAGTAGTACTTCTTTAAAAGATGATAGGCAAGATGATTCAGAAGAAAATAATGATGAGGAAGAAGTACCTAGTGAAGATGAGGAAACGAGTGACGAATGGAAAACTCCAGAAGGAGAAAATACTATTTCAATATATACTTGTGGCGATAGCGATTATCCAGTAATAAATCAGACTGATTATTGCAAGAATGTTTTATATACAATAAAGGTTAAAAGTGCTAATGCAAAATTTTTGGTAGCACCTTCTAAGGATTTAGCTTTGTTTGATGATGATGGTTTAAAAATATATGATAATAAGACTAAGAAGTATATGGAATTAAATTTAAAAAATGATTATAGAAGTTATATGGCAAATTTAAATGCTAAGCAAGATAAAATAGTTGGTTTGGTATTAACGACTAAGGAAAATAAATATTCTTATTATAATATTAAGAATAATGAAATTTTATATGATGGTAAGTATGATAGTATTTCAACTCTTAGCGATATGTATGTTGTTGGTAAAACGGGAGATACTGTAAAAATTTTAAGTACAAGAAAAGAAGAAGAATTGCAATCTTTTAGTGATTATGAAGGATGTACAATGTTCTATACTAGAAATACAGATCACGGAACTTATATTTTGAAAAGCACTAGTTGTATGGGTGGTGGATCGGTTAGTATCTATACAGAAGAATTAGAAGAAATTGCTGATGATGTAAATGGTGATGAATATGACATATCTAAAGATGGCAATTTGTATATTAAAAAAGATAATAAGGTATTAGTATATGACTCAAATGGAACAAATTCGAATACTTATGATTTAGTAGGGGATGTTAAAGCTGTTTATGCTGATATATATGTAACAATTGTGGATAATAAATTATGCATATATAATTATGATAAATCATTTACTAAAGAGTTAACTGACTGGACAAGTAATAAGACATTCCACTGGATGATTTCTGGTTATTATGATGCTAATGCGTTAGCTAATGAAAATGAAAAAGAAGCTGGTTATTACTTTATAGTTGGTACAGGAATGAATGCTAATTATGCGGAGAGTGGAGTTGAGTATTACTTTAATCCGGATACTAAAGAAATTAAAAGCTGGGAACTAGAAGAAATTGGCGGTTATGCTAAGCCAGTATTATACTTATATCCTGAAGAAAAGACTGAGGTAGAAGTTAATTTTGAACACGAAGAAAGTCTGACAACTACATATCCTAAGTTTAAAGATAATTGGCAAGTTACGGCTTTCCCTAATGGTGATTTATATGATAAAGATGGTAATTATTACTATGGATTATATTGGGAAGAAGAAGGAAATCATCGAGTAAGTTTTGATACAGGATTTTATGTAACCAAAGATAAGGCAATAGAATTCTTAGAAGAAAAGTTAAGTTTAATAGGTTTAAATGACCGGGAAAGAAATGAATTTATAATGTACTGGTTACCAATTTTAGAAAAGAATGGTCAAAGTTTAGTATATTTTGAATTAACTGAAGAAAGGGAAGCTTATAATAAATTAGAAATATCGCCAGCTCCTGATTCTATGTTAAGAGTGGCTATTCACGTTAAGAAAGTTAATGAAAAAGTAAATATTAAAGAACAAGAATTAGTTCCGTTTGAACGTACAGGATTTACTGTAGTTGAGTGGGGCGGAGTTCTATATAATTAATTGTAAAGATTAAAGTAAAACCTTCTGGAGAGATATTGATATATTTTAGATAGTGAGTATAATAATTGCTTGGTGAAAAATATATTATTTTAGTACAGGAGGTTTTTTTATGAGTAAAGATTATAAGAAATTAGTTAGATTATATATGTTATTTGATATACTTAGTGATACGGAAAGAACAGGACCGATTTTATGGCATATTGAGCGTAAGAGATTGGAAGATGTTAAGGATCATATTTGTGATTTGATAATAATGCTTAGGATAATGAAAACAGAATTACCTTTTTATTTGAATTATGATAAGATGATTGATTATATATTGTGTCATGATTTACCAGAAGCGATTACGGGAGATATTACGCAATTTGAGGGAGTATCGAAAGAGGAACGAGATAGAGTTACTAAGATAGCGGAGGATTATTTAAGAGACTTCTTTGGTGATGTAATTGATTTTGGAACAATATTTGAGGAGTATCATAATAGGGATAATTTGGAAGCAAAGGTTGTGCATATGTTAGATAGAGTTCATTCAGCTATAGCTTTTATAAAGTATCAAAGTGAAAGAAATGTGGATATGGATGATCCGAGAATTATTCCGGTATTAAGAAATCATCCGTTTGTAGTACAGAAAATTGCTGAAGGTAGGGACTTAGCAGATATATTCTATGAATTTCATATGCAAGCGTTGAATTTTACGGCGCAAGAGTGTCGAAAGTATTTAATATCACCTAGTGATGCAAAGGAAATTGTGGATGTAATTAGAGAGTTTGCTGAGGAGATGTACCGTGAAAAAAGATATGGAACATTACTTGATGTTAAAAAGGATTTGCCGGTAGCAGCAATGAAATATCGAAGAGAGTTTAAACCTTATGATGCCTAATATATGTAAATAAATTTTTTAATACTACTTGTGAAAAGGTAATGCTATTGGTATAGTATTAATGGAATGAGTTGATTTTTATGGAAAAGTTTAAACGTGGGATGAAAGTATTTTATATAGGTATTTGTTCTTTGGTATTATGTGCTTGTGGAATTAAAACTGATTATGAAATGAATATTAAGAATAATAAATCAATGGATTTTAGTTATTTAGTTGCTATTGACGATGAAATGATGGATGCCTTAGTTTCCTTTAGTAATTTGGGTGATGATGTTAGTGATGAACAGAAGTGGGAATTATTAGAAGATAATTATAAGGAACAAACTAATGAAAATTCTTTAGAGGAACAAGGTTATGAAGTTGAGAGATATAGAGAAGATAATTATTGGGGACTTAAATATACGAAAAAATTTAAAAATATCAATGAAATAACTGGAGAAAAGGTAACTTTTAGTTTAGATGCTGATGAAGAAGTAGAAGATCC
>CANQIR010000106.1 GCA_947624095.1 uncultured Bacilli bacterium | reverse complement strand
TCCCTCTACTACTTTTATTATAAAAAACTTTCCAATTTCCTCTAATTTTTTGCAAATTTCTTTAAAAAAGTTAAAAATTTGACACTTTTTGTGTAAAGTACAGAAAATTTTGCATATAAAAAAACTACCTTAGTAGTTTTCATTAATCCAAGTAGTAATACTGTTTTTATTGACGTAACCTTCAACTTTAGCAGTTAGTTTACCTTTTTTTATGACTAAAGTTGTTGGGGTAGATTTTAAATCATAAGCATCGCCAAGTTTCTTTAAATTTTCAGATGTTAATTTAGTCGTTTCGATACGATATACGGTTAAGCCAAGATCGGTAGCTACTTCACTTAAAATCGGTTGATATTGAGTACAAGATGGACAAGAACGTTTGGCAATAATGATTAACATTTTATCTTCTGTATTTAACTTGTCTTCGTATTCTTCATAGGTTATATCGGTAATATTTTTATAGTCTACTGTACCAGGAACTACTTCGGTATTTTCAAGTGCTTGAGCGTGGTTGGCAGAATAGCTTTGGCCAGTGTACTGACTAATTTGATTTTCGTGTTTGGCATTAGTATTAAGAATATAAATTATCGAAGCAACGATAATGATAATAATTAAAGCACAAATAGCAATTACTAATTTTTCGTTCTTAATCTTTTCTTTGGTAGGCTTTTGGGTTTTAATATTTTCAACAATAGGTTCTTCTTTTAAAGAAGTTTCAATTGGCTTTGATTCAACTGGTTTAGTTTCAATAGGTTGAGATTTTTTAACTGGTTGGGATTTTTTAACTGTTTTTTTAGAAACTGATGTTTTTTTCGCAGGAGATGTTTTAACATTTTTTTTAGATGGAGTACTTTTTTTACTTGCACTGGTTTGCTTTTTAGTTTTTTTCTTTACTTCTTCTTTCATAATATAATCCTTTCTAATTCATTTGGAAATAGTCTATTATGCTATCAGCTATATTATAGCTGATTTCTTTTCTTTTATCAACTAGCCATTTGGCATCTGAAGGATAATCATGATGTGCAATTTCGATTAAGATACCATTTGGTAAATTAGAAGTTCTAACCTCCCCTAGTCTTCCTTCGGCGTATTTAATACCGCGGTCAGTAGTGGAATCTTTATTAGGATAAATGGCATAAAGATTGTTATATATATTGGCAGCCATACTCATAGTAGTAGAATTTTCATTATCGACAAATATTTCCATTCCTTTGGTATTGTGAGCTCCACTAGCATTGGAATGAATGGCAAAGTGAAGATCAGCTTTTGCTTTTAAACTTTCGTAAGTCCAAGTTTCCATACTATCGGTTGGAACATTGCGTAAAACAGTAATGCCACTGGCTTTTAAACGTTCTTCAACATAATCGGCGATACGATTCATTTCGACCATTTCATTGCTATAACCGACACTGGCGATGCCAATATTTAAATATTGATTAGATGGGCTTAGATAAACGGTGGGAACTTTATGACCAACGTGAACTTGGTAAGTAGTAACAACGCTATCGATCTGGTTATTTTTTATCGCAACGGTTTTTAAAGTTACATCGCGCGTAATGGTAATAGGATCAGTATAAACAGCACCATATTTCTTTGGGTCTTTACCATTTAAAGTATATTTAATAGTGGCACCATTGGTTCTCGTTGCTAAAGCAAGTTTGGTACCAGGTTTTAAATTCTTGTAATTATGATTAACTGTCACCGGAGAGGTTTTTTCTTGTGATGTTACAGTAATGTTAATAGCAGAAGTTTGAGCAATTTCGTCATAGTCTTGATAAATAGCTTCTAAGACAATACGATATGTAGTATTAGCACTTAGATTGCTAGCAGGAATAGTAATGACATCTTCAATAGCAGGGAATGTTCCTAATAATTTAGAACCTTTATATAATTTAGCTTGATATTTTGTAGCATTCTCTCCGCCTTGATAATTAATGTTAATATCATCTAAGGTCATAGTAGTATTATCAGCTGGAGAAGTAATATATACATTACCAACTAATACTGGATTATTATAGAAGTTAAATTGATTAACGATGCGATTGTCTTCATTATAGATATAAGCAGTTAAACGACCATTATAACCGGATAAATAATCGTAAGGAATTTTTAGATTATTAGAGGTGATATCAGCTTTATAGATAGATAAATCACGATATTTTATAACTAGATGATATCTATTATTAACTAAGTCGCCATCGATTTTAAGATTTAGAGTTTGATTAGTAGTAATAATATGACTGTTTGATGAATTAAAGGAAGGATTATTGGAGGTGTATTCAAATGTATTGCTACTAATTTTTTCTTCGTGATTATTTTTGGCAAGGACAGTTATATAGACGGTTTCTTGATAAGCTATTTGTAAAGATGAGATATCGATATGATTAGTATTGGAGCTTTGTTCTAGTAAGGTATTATCAGAGGCATCTTTTACGGTCACATTATAGGTATTAATTAAGTCTTGATTTTCACATATAACGGTAAGAGAGCCATCAATACTTTCAACATTTAAAATACGAAAATCAGAAATAGCTGAACTTTTCTTAATTAAGGGAATGAGAAAAAATGTCATTACAATGATGACAATAACTAAAATAACTAAGCTAAGTAGTTTTTTATTAGTTAAGATTTTAGACATTTTTCAATTCCTTTCTTTTAATCTTTTTGTCGTAATGATTTAAAGACTTTTTTCCAAAGATCTTTACTTGAGTAATTAAGGATACCTACTTTATAGATTCTAATACCATACTTGAATAGTAAGAAGCAGGTGATAAATAAAGCGATAACGGAAATTCCTAAATCATAGATAGTTGCTTGACCTAACAAGTAAACAACAGGAGCAGTTAAGGCAGAAATAAAGGGAATATAGGTAGTTATTTTAATAAAGATAGATCCTTCAAACATTGAAGACATTAAGGCAATGTAATAACCAGCTAAACACAATATCATTAATGGGGTTTGAAGTTGTTGATAATCTTCAATACTAGTAGTCATTGAAGCTAATATACCAGCTAATAAGGCATAAGCTAAGAAGCTTAAGATGAAGATTAAAATAATCAATGGTAAAGCTTTAACTAGAGCATCTAACATTCCGGTATTTTTTAAGGTATTAAACATTTCGGATAGATTAATAGATAAATTAGAATTGCCACCTAGTAAGCTACCGCCACCTAATAATTTACGGATAAATAGAGCTATCCCACTATATATTAAAAATAATATGGATTGGAATAAGACAAAACCAGTTGAGGCGACAATTTTAGCAAAGAAGTGAATCTTAGGAGGAACATTGGAAATAATTATTTCCATTCCTCTAGTGGTTTTTTCATCATTAATTTCGGCACCAATCATTTGAGTTAGTAAAATAATTAGAATGAAGAAAGGGACTAAAAATATAATAATAGAACTAACACTCATA
>CANQIR010000105.1 GCA_947624095.1 uncultured Bacilli bacterium | reverse complement strand
AATAGGGGCTTCCTTACTTATTAAAACTTTACCAAGTATTATTGCGAAAACCAACTCCCGAACTCCCCAAGATAATGCTCTTGCTACCTATGCCTACAATATTAAAAGAGAAGAAGAACATCTAGAATTTAATCGCTCTTCTAAAGACCTAATTAACCAAATCCGTGGTTTGAATCCTTGGCCAAGTGCTAATCTAATTCTTAATGGTGAAGAAATTAAAATATTTAGTGCTTACGAAGTAACTACTGAAAGTACCCTAATGCCAGGAACTATTATCGATGTTACCAAAGATGCCATTATTATCAAGACTTTAGATAGTGCTATTGCCATTACTAGTTTAAAACCTTTTGGTAAAAGATTAATGTCTACCAAAGACTATCTAAATGGTCTAGATAAACAAAATATTTTAAATAAAATAGTAGGTTAAAAATGAAAGATATGTTTAAAACATTATGGCACAATAAACGTACCAAAGCCGCTTTAAAACTAATCATTTGGCTCCTAGCTATCCTAATTGTTGTTATCATCTATTGTGCCTTTCATAAATAAAGACTTAGGTCTTTTTTAATTGACAATTTCTTAAGTATTTGCTAATATAAATCGCGCAGAGAAGGGGATTTTTATGGACAAATTATCTAACAAAATTAAAAAAATTATCGTTAATTTAATTACAGCTACTAGACTCCTTGCTACCTTTGCGATCGCTCCCATTTATCTTACTTATGGTAGCTTAGTCACTGCTGGTCTAATTGCATTTTTCTTTCTTACTGATTTTATTGATGGTAAGCTAGCTAGAGCGTGGCATGTCGAATCATTCCTTGGCAGTTTACTAGATTCTTCTTGCGATAAAACCCTTGCCATTAGTTCCTTACTAACTTTAAGTACAGTAAATCCTTTATTTATCTTACCCTTATTAATTGAAGCTGGTATTATCACTGTTAATGCCCTAACCGTTAAAGAGGGTGGTAATATTAAAGCCAATATGATTGGTAAAGCTAAAGAATGGCTTATCGGTTTAGGTATTGCTAGTGGTTTCATCTTAACCAGCCCAGGTATTGAAGAAAGTTTAGGTAAATCAACTACCGAAAATCTTCTCACTGCTTCAGCTATCGTTCCTGCAGTTGCTAGTGGTATTACTCTAGCTAGTTATTGCTATAGCTTATATCAAGCTTATAAAAATAAACAAGAAGAATTAACTATCGAACAAAATCTTGCTGATATCGCTACCCAAAAAGCTAATCTCCAAGTTTTAAAATCTAAAAAAGAAATCTTAGAAGGTTTAATTGATACCGAATTTTATCATCAACATAAAGATGACCCAATTAAATCCCTTCTATATAAACCTAAAGAACAATAAGTAGAGAATATCTACTTTTTTATTTGCCATTATTTTTTGAATAATTTTGTCCAATATAACTCATAACAAATTGAAAGGAGTTATATAATGGCCAAATACAAAGTCGATATAACTGGAGTTAATACACAAGAATTAAAAGTTTTAACTAATGAAGAAATGATAGAATTATTTAAAAAATACCAAAATGGGGATCAAAGTGCTAAAGAAGAATTAGTTAATGGTAATTTAAAATTAGTTTTAAGTATTTTAAGAAAATTTAATAACCAAAAATTTAATATGGATGACTTATTCCAAATTGGTTGTGTCGGTTTAATTAAAGCCGTCGATAATTTCGATTTATCTCACCAAGTAATGTTCTCTACCTATGCTGTCCCTCTAATACTAGGTGAAGTAAAACGTTATATAAGAGATAATACTTCCTTAAGAGTAAGTCGTAGTCTAAAAGACTTAGCTTATAAAATCCTAAAATTTAAAGAAGAATATTATAATACCTATAACGAAGAACCCAATAATGCCACCATCGCCCAAGCCTTAGACATCGAAGAATATTTAATTGCTAATGCCCTAGATTCCCTAAAAGAACCTGTAAGTATCTTTGAACCCATCTATAATGATGGTGGCGATACTATCTACTTACTTGATCAAATAGCTGATAAAAAAGAAATTGCCAAAGATCAAGATTTACATATTCTTCTTCATAAATCCCTAGAAAAAATTAAAAAAAGAGAACGTTCCGTTTTAATTGATCGTTTCATCATTGGTAAAACTCAAACTGAAATTGCCCAAATGTTAGGCATCTCCCAGGCTCAAGTATCAAGGATTGAAAAAACTGCTTTAGCTAATTTAAAGAAAATGATTAGTTAATAAACATATAATTAATTAGGTGGTATAATGCGTATTTCAGACCTACAATCTAAAGATATTGTTAATATTAATGATGGTAAGAGAATTGGACGAATAATTGATATTGAAATCAGTCCCGAAGGTAAGATAATTTACTTAGTTGTTGAACAAAAAAGAGCTGTCCGTGCTTTCATTACCTCTAACTTACAAGATACAACCATTTCCTATAATCAAATTAAAAAAATAGGAGAAGATGTTATTTTAGTCGATTTCTGATAGTTTGCACTAAGAAGCTAAATATGTTATAATCCTTTCAGAAAAAAGGAATATATATGAATAAAAAAATCTTTATTACCGCTATCATAGTCTATATCTTAGATCAAGTATCTAAATCCCTAGTTAGAGCTTATTACCAGGTAGGTAAATCAACTACCATCATCAAGAATTTTCTAAGTATTACCTATGTTGAAAATACCGGTGCTGCTTGGGGTCTATTTTCTAATAATTTATTTTTAATTATTGCTATTACCATCATCGCTTCTTTAATTATCTATAAATTTATGTATTCATTTAAATCCAACCTGCGCAATAATCTCGCCTTTGGCTTAGTAATTGGCGGTTTATTTGGTAACTTAGCTGATCGAATTATCTTCGGTTTTGTTCGAGATTTTATTGATATTCAAATATTTTCCTATGATTACCCAGTATTTAACGTCAGTGATATAGCTATTGTCATTGGCATTATCTTGCTAATTATTGCTATCATAGTAGGGGAGGATGAAAATGGAACTAATCGTCAAAACAAGTCATCAAAGGCTAGATAAATATTTAAGTGAACAGACTGAATATTCCCGTTCTTTAATTGGTAAAATGCTTAATAGTAATGTTATATTAGTTAATGGCGAAATTCCTAAAGCTTCTTACCAAGTTAAAGAAGGTGATACTATCTCTATTGCCGATAACTTTCAAGAAGAAGTCCATATTACTCCGAATCAGATGGAATTAGAAATCGTTTACGAAGATCAAGATATTATCGTTGTCAATAAACCCAGTGGTTTAGTTGTCCATCCCGGTAGTGGCAATCATGATCATACCTTAGTAAATGGCTTAATGTATTATACTAAATCCTTAAGTAATCTAAATGGGGAAGAACGTCCTGGTATCGTCCACCGGATTGATAAAGATACCTCTGGTTTATTACTGATTGCTAAATCAAATAAAGCCCATGAAATACTAGCAGATGATTTTAAAAATAAAAGAGTATACCGGGAATATTATGC
>CANQIR010000104.1 GCA_947624095.1 uncultured Bacilli bacterium | reverse complement strand
GAATTAATTCCATTAAAAGTGAATTAGAAGATTTATGTCTTCGTTATACTAAACCAGATATATATCACGATATTGAAAACCGTCTTAATGATTCAAGAGAAAAATTAAATTCCCTTATCGAAGAAATGAAAGATAGTATTAGTGAGATTTTAAATGAACATAATATTAGCTTTACTATTAAAGGTCGAGTTAAATCTATTCATAGTATTTATAAGAAAATGGATAATGGAAAGAAATTTTCCGATATCTATGATATTTTAGCATTGCGAGTATATGTTGAAAAAGAAAGTGATTGTTATTTAGTCGTTGGTCTTATTCACTCTAAATATCGTCCAATGCCTAAACGTTTTAAAGACTATATTGCTATGCCAAAAGCTAATATGTATCAAAGCCTACATACTACTATTTTTGGTATTGAAGGCTACTTATTTGAAGTCCAAATTCGAACTTATGAAATGGATGAGATTGCTGAACGTGGTATTGCTTCCCATTGGTCATATAAAGAAAAAGGAACTGTTAAAATTCAAAGTATTATGGAACAAAAATTAGAGATGTTCCGTAACGCTATTGAAGCTCATAATTCTTCCGAAAGTGATGAACAATTCGTTGAAAATATGAATAGTGAAGTCTTAAGTGACACTATTTATTGTTTCACTCCCAAAGGTGATGTAGTTGAACTGCCTAAAGGTTCTACCCCAATTGATTTTGCTTATCGTATTCACTCTAAAGTAGGGGATACAACTGTCGGTGCTATTGTCAATGAAAGCATCGTCCCACTTGATACTGAGTTAAACGACGGCGATATTGTTAAAATTAATACTACCGCTAATGGAACGCCCAATAAAGAATGGCTCCAATTTGCTAAAACTAGCCAAGCCCGTAACAAAATTAAATCCTTCTTCAGTAAACAAGATCGTGAAGAATATATTGAAAAAGGTCGTAATTTCTTAGAAAAAGAAATCCGTCATCAAAAACTTAACATCAGTAGTACTTTATCTGAAGAAAATATTAATAAAGTCTTAAAAGAATTAAAGCTCCCTTCTGAAGAAGAACTCTATTTAGCTGTCGGCTCCCTAAGATTTACCGCCGCATACATTCTAGAAGTTATTTCATCTAACAAAAAAAGTGTACAAGATATTCTCTTAGAAAAAGTTATGACTAAATCCCCATCATTAGAAAAGAAAAACTACAAGACCGATTTAATAGTTGCTGGTGAAGGTGATATTTTAGTAAGCATTGCCAAATGTTGTCATCCCGTCTTTGGTGATGCCATCGTTGGTTATATTACTAAAGGTGAAGGGGTAAGCGTCCATAAAAAAGATTGTCCGAATATAAAAGATAAAACAGAGAGAATCATTGATGTCCGCTGGAATGAAAGTGCTAGTAATAATTACTTAACTAATATTGAAATTGAAGTTGATAATGGCAAAAACTATCTTGCTGATATTATTACTATTGCTAGTCAAAAAAATGTTTATATTGAAAGTATTAATACTAAAGAACAAGATATCTCTATTATTTATAAAGTAACAGTTAAAGTTAATAATGCTGATAATTTAAATAATTTTATCGACGAATTAAAAACTAAAATATATATCAAAAAAGTAGGTCGGGTGATGGTTTAATGAAAGTAGTTATTCAACGAAGTAAAAAAAGTAGTGTCAAAGTCGCTAACCAAATTGTTGGTCAAATTGACAATGGTTTAGCTATTCTAGTTGGTTTTACAACTAACGATACTGAAAGTGATATTGAATATCTAGTCAAAAAAATAATTAATTTACGCATTTTTGATGATGAAAATGGTATAATGAATAAAAGTATATTAGATACCTCAGGTAGTATCCTATCTATCAGTCAATTTACTCTTTATGCTAATACTAAAAAAGGCAATCGCCCATCTTATATTGATGCCCTAAGCGGTGATAAAGCAGTCATTCTTTATCAAAAATTCAACGAAAAACTAAACACCTATGTCCATACTGAAACCGGAATCTTTGGTGCTGAAATGCTTGTTTCTATTGAAAATGATGGTCCAATTACTATAATCATCGATTCACAAAATCGTTAAAGGAGTTAAAAAATATGAAAAAGAATAAAAAGTTAAAAAGAATCCTAGAAATTATTTTCTTATTACTTCTTATAACCTGGGTAATTTTCTTTCTTATCGACTACACACGTTATCAAAAAGGTACTAAACCCCTTATCACTATCAAAACAACTACTTATGAATATCCCAGTGGTAATATTACTGAATACTTAAGTTTTGGTTATATCTTTCGTAAATATGATTTAAAAGATAATAAAAAAATTGAATTAACTCCTTTTTGGTCTAAACATTCTGAACCATCTTCTGGTCCTACCTATCCTGAATTAGATACTAACTATATCGCTCCCAATAATCCCGAAAAGCTACCTAAAATTAATAACATTCTCTTCTTTTATTCTGATAATGGTGAATTATTATTACATTATCGTTGTCTAAATAGTGAATCTGATTGTCATATTGCTTATTCAACTCCCGACCCATACGATATTACTTCTGAAGAAGTCGAAATGCTTCCTTATGAAAATTATGTCTTTATCGATGATTCCACTAATCAAGAAAAAATTATCTATATTGTCGATACCAAAGCTCAAAAAATTGTTTATCAAGTATCCGGAATTGTCGCTGCTACTACCAATAAAGATGGTAAAGGTTTAGGGGTAGGTAACCAATATATCGTTATTAATTCTAATAATAAATATGGTCGAATTACTATTGGTGATACAATCCTTGAAAATATTCCATATTCCTACGATTACATAAAATATAATAATCAATCCAATACCTATATTACCAAAGCCAAATACTGGCTAGTAACCAACTTTAATGATAATATCTATGTAGCTAATAATCCAATAGTTGATGCTTATTTAATCAATAATAATTACTACTTTTTAAGTAGAAGAGAAGAAAAGTCAAATAATGAAACTAAAATATATTATAAATTAATTGATACTAATCATTTACCAAAGTTTAAATCTAATTACCTATCTATCAAATACTTTAATAATGCTTTTTACACTATTGATGAAAACCTTAACCTAAGTATTCGTAATATCGATGATCAAAAATTAAATCCTACTGACATTAAGGTAGCTGAAAATCCCCTTGAATTTAAATCCAAAGTTTATGATGTATCACTAGAAGATAACCAAATAATTATCAAAATCTATCATGAAAATAATCCGATAATCGACTACTACTATTTAAACGCTACAACCTATGCTATTGAAACTAAAACTAATACCGAAGAATTGACAAACCAAACAAATTAGAGTAGAATAAACATATATTTTCTAATGAAAGACGAGTAATTATGATCTTATAATTAAAGAGAAGGCTAGTGGGTGGAAATGCCAATTATATCCATAATGAATAACAACTTTCCTTAAATTAGAAACGCAAGAAATTGCGATAAATAATCGAGCGTACTTAGTAAAGTAAGGTGGCACC
>CANQIR010000103.1 GCA_947624095.1 uncultured Bacilli bacterium | reverse complement strand
CAACCTCTATGGCCTTCGCTTCTACTTCACTTTCCGTAATCGTTGTAAAATCACTAGATACATAATGTTCTTCCTTCATATGTACTCCGTGCTTATTCCCTCTTGTTACATATTGATAACTCTTATATTTAGGAGTTACTCCTGATCCTACAAAATTAGTTGTATCATGTAATCTTGCTGGTTGGATTACTATTTCATTTGTTTCTTCATCAATATGGACATTGAAAAAGTCAATTACCGCTTGCATCGCTGGATACATTTCTGGTGTTGCATCCATATAATCTAAGTAACTTTGAGAATACCAATATGGATCGAACTGCCCAGATTGAATAACTTGATTATACATATTAGTTCCCTTACCTTCACCTTGGTATTTCTCTACATCATAAATCCATATTGAAGAAATACTTCTATTAAATATCGTATTAATTACCGCATAAGCATCTTCATAACTAAAATATTTACATTCTGCAATAACTACCGCCACTATTACCTGAAATTCATCTCTCGTCAATTGATATTTTTCACAAATCGCCTGAATTTTATCTTCATTAGTAAGCTCAATTTTTTCTACTGCTTCTTCTACTTCCTCGTTTTTTTCTAAAACGTCTTCATCATCATTCTCTTTTGGACTTGCTAAATCAAGTGCATCAAATATTAAATCATTTTCCCATAATGTCTTATAAACATCATAATCTACCAAATTACCTTCCAGTAAATTAGTATAAAATTCTTCTCTAAAAGACATAAGTCTTACTGGTCCATTATTTTCCAGTAGCTTTTCAACAACTCTATCCTCAACATCTAAAACTAATGACTCACAACTCGTTTCTGCAACAACTGCCTGCGTTTCCTCAGCCACATTACTTTTATTACTTAATTGTTTAGCAAAAGCAGACATATTTAAAACACAAGCAAAAGACAAGAAAAAACACATTCTTCTCTTTCTTCCATAATCAGAACTATTTAATCTATTTCCGTTTCTTAACATCTACATCAACCCCCAAAAAACATTAATATTCTACATTAAGTTTCCGTTTATGTCAACCTCTTTTAAAATATTTTGTCGTTTTCGGACTGAATATCAGCTTTACCCCTTCATTATTTGTCGCTGGTATGTCCATAAATTCCCCAAGTAACTCCTCTACATTGCCTTCCCCATTCATCACTTTATTGATTTTATCAACAATATGCCTCTGTACTGCTATAGAGCCATAATAATATTCCGCAAATAAATTATAAGCCCGCACATCAGAAATAAGATATTTACTATCTATTAATCCATCATCACGTGTTTTATCCATTGCACCTCTATGATAATCTTGTAATTCCTTACATAAAGTATCTATTTCAAAAATTCTACGCGAATCCTCCGCTCTTAAAATTCTCTCATCACTTTCTAATATCGAAGCAAGAATTAATTCATTTACTAAACTAATAACTTCTTCATTATAATATTCTCTAATTGCTCCCCTAGTTGAATCCAATAAAGAATGCGTAATTTCATGAGCATAAGTACAAGAAGTAAATTCTGTTACTATTTTATTTAAAACAATTCCTCCAAAAGTAATTCCCCATCTATCTGTAAAATCAGTTATTAATGCCCCATAACAAATTTCATCAGGATGATTTTCATAATAAATTGGTAAATCAAAAGGATTAACCATTCGCAAAGAATATCTATTAAACTTCTTTCTAATTAAGTAAGGAACGTTATGAATTCTATAAAAAGCCTTAAAAAATGCTCTAGTATCAAAAATAGCATCCTCTATATCCATTTGATAAATCCGATTCATTCGCTTGTTAATATCCAAATTAGCTAAATAACTTGCTGTTTCTACTAAATCACTATTTGGCACAAATAATTGCGTAATCGGCTCATACCCTCGTTTTTTTATTTGCTCATCAACCATTAACGTCATTTTATCACTCTATTTCCAATAATTAAATTTCTAACGGTTGTATATTATACTTTATTGAGCCATCCAAAGTCAAAGAATTCTAGTATACCCATTACTTATCTTTTCATCAAAAAAAGAGATAAGTTTTTTTCACTTATCTCCCCAAGTTTTTTAATTATTTAATTTTTTCATAAACAGCAATATATTTATAAGCAATACCTGTTTGACCATTTATTGTAACATTTTTACGATCAGAAACTAATTCCCAGTATTTAAATTTATACCCATCTCTTGCTTCTGGAGCTTTCATTGTATATTCCTTTATACTAGCTCTTTTAGCGTAAATAACATCACCAACTAATTTACCAGTATAACTATCAAGGAAACCAACACATTGATTTAAATCACATGAAAACTCAGCAAACCAAATACAGCCAGAACCAGTCAATCCACATTTAGATTCTGTATAATAATTATTATGATCATAAAGACGTACTGTTAATGGATTTAAATTACTATAGAAATGAAATTCTACTTCGTGTTTTTCTTCTGGTAAATGTCCATACTTATCACTATAAGCCTTTTCATATGCTTCCCGATCTTCTTTTTCACCTAATGCCGCTGCCTCTAACATTCTCTTAAGTTGTTCATCAGTAAGTGACCTACTTTCACCAGTTGATGAATCAGCTACTGTAGTATTGTTATTTTGTGATTCAGTTTTAGTTTCAGAATTTTGACTTTCCCCTTTAGTTTCAGTTACACTTGCTTCTTTAGTTTCTGCTTCTTCTTTTGCCGGTTCTGGTCGAGAAACTTGTTGTTTTTGCTCTTCAACTTCAGAATTTTTTCTAATTTCTTCTTCTATAGATTTTTTATTTTCCTCTGCTTTTTTAACTCTTTGTTCAGCTTCTTTTTTATTATTTTCAGCTTCCATAACAGCTTTTGCAGCTTTTTGTACTTTAGCTTCCGCTTCTTCTTTATTTTCTGTTGCTTTAGTTAATGCTTCTTCTGTTTCTTTAACCTTTTCTAATGCTACATTTCTTTCTTCTTCAGTTTTAGCATTTTTAACTTCAGCTTCAGCTAATTTTTTTGCCTCTTCAGCTTTAGTTAATTCCTCTTCTGCCACGGCAACTTCCATTTCAGCAGTTTCTTTTGCTTCAGTAGCTACTTCAATAGCTTTAGTTGCTTGTTCAACTTCTACCTTTGATTCACTAACTTCTTTTTCGGCATCTGCTAATACCTTGACGTCTTGGGCTTCGATAGCTTCACTTTCTACAACACTTATTTTTTCACCATCAGTTGTTTTAAATGAATTATTGACATTAACAGCAACAACACAAGCACAAGCTGCTGTAGCAACTCCAGAACCTAAAAGTATACCTTTCATTGCTTTAAATGATAACTTTTTCATAAAAATCAATTCTTCAAATTAACTACCAATAGTATACAACATTATATGAAAAATGTAAAGTACTATGTGAATCAAATGTCTATCGAATGAACAAATTTTTTGCTTATTCATTATCATTATCAAAATTTTAAATTTTATAATACATTTGCTTTTTACTAGTTGGTTTATCCGGAATAGTAAGAGCCACTAATCC
>CANQIR010000102.1 GCA_947624095.1 uncultured Bacilli bacterium | reverse complement strand
CCCTCAAGGTGTCAATAACAAATTTGATATTTTTTTTATGTGCCCCAAATTGTATCTTTACATATACTACACTAGAAGTATTACTACGTATTATAGGAGGTATAAAATGATAATTTCATTAGATAAATTAGATTTAAATAGAGAAGGGGTAATAAGTGATTTAGAAGATAGTCCTTTAAAAGAACGTTTTATAGATTTAGGCTTAGTACCAGATACTAATATTAAATGTATCTTAATAAGTCCCCTAAAAGATCCTAAAGCCTATTTAGTCAAAGGTACTCAAATAGCTATTCGTAATATTGATGCTAAGACAATTAAAGTAAGGATAGGTGAATAAAAATGAACGATAAAACAATAATCCTTGCTGGTAATCCAAACGTCGGTAAAAGTTCCGTCTTTAATTATCTTACCCATTCCCATGCCCATACTGGTAATTGGACAGGCAAAACTGTCGAAGTTGCCAAAAGCTCCTATACATATAACAATCAAAAATATAACGTATATGATTTACCAGGTACCTATTCACTAAATACCCATTCCCAAGAAGAAGAGGTTGCCTCTAACTTTATTCAAAATACCTATCACGATGTTACAGTTATTGTATGTGATGCTACCTCAATTGAAAGAAATTTAAACCTTATCTTACAAATAATGCAAATCACCCCGAAAGTTCTAATCTGCCTAAATCTTATTGATGAAGCTAAAAGAAAAGGCTTAATTATTAATATTCCTCGCTTAGCTAAATTACTTCAAGTACCAGTTATTCCTACCTCAGCTAAGCATCATTTTGGTTTTGATAAATTAAAAGAAGCTATCGCCAACTATAAAGTCTCAACTAAAATTCAATATCAAAATACTGATATTAATACCTTAAGCACTCTTATTGCCAAACAAGTAATAATTGCTACTAAATCTGAAGAAAGCTCCATTGACCATCGCCTTGATAAACTTTTTACCCACAAAGTCTTCGGTTTTATTACAATGTTTGTTCTATTTATGCTAATATTTTGGATCACCATCACCGGTGCCAATTACCCATCCGAGCTACTTTTTAATTTCTTTACCAAACTAACACCTACTATAACTAATATTTTAACCACTATTCATCTACCTCATATTATTATCGATTTACTAGTTAGTGGTGTTTACAAAGTCCTCTACTGGGTCATTAGTGTTATGGCACCTCCAATGATTATTTTCTTTCCTTTATTCACTTTTCTTGAAGATGTTGGTTACCTTCCCAGATTTGCTTTCTGCCTCGATTACTGTTTTCAAAAATGTCAAAGTTGTGGCAAACAAGCTCTAACTATGTGTATGGGATTTGGCTGTAATGCCGTTGGTGTAACCGGTAGTCGAATTATTGATTCCAAAAGAGAACGTTTAATTGCTATCCTAACTAATTGCTTTGTCCCTTGTAATGGCCGTTTTCCAACAATTATTGCTTTAATATCCATTTTCATAATTGGCTTATCTCACAGTAATAGCTTTCTAAGTGCTTTAATTCTTACCCTTATAATTACTTTTTCCATCATAATTACTATGTTAGTAAGTAAAATCTTATCCCAAACTATCTTAAAAGGGGAAAAATCATCCTTTACTATTGAACTTCCCTCATATCGCTTCCCCTCAATCAAAAAAATTATCACTGAGAGTCTAGTTACCAAAACTTTAAAAATCCTTTACCGAGCCATTGTCTGTTCTATCCCAGCTGGTATAATTATTTGGATACTTCTTCACATAACTGTAGGTGATACTTCCCTAATTATGTATCTTGCTAATTTTTTCAACCCATTTGGTAAATTCCTTGGTTTAGACGGTGTTATCATTCTAGCATTCTTACTAGGTCTACCAGCTAATGAAATAGTAATGCCAATAGCATTAATGATTTACTTATCCTCTAACGAATTAGTTGACATTACCAATCTTTATAATTTAAAAGAAGTCTTAATAAATAATGGCTGGACTTTCCTTACTTGCTTAAATTTCATTATCTTATCCTTATTCCATTTCCCGTGTGCTACAACCATCTTAACCATCAAAAAAGAAACTCATAGTCTTAAATGGACCATTGCTTCAATCCTTATTCCTTTACTAATCGGTATTACCTTATGTCTAATGACTACAACAGTTGCCAATTTGCTACCACTTTGACAACTGTTTTTATATTGACAAAAAAATGAATTAGAACTATGATTAGCTTAAAGTTTGTAGGGGAGAATTAAATATGAAAAAGCACATACTTTGTTTAATACTAATTGCCACTTTTATCGCCGTCTTAATAGGTGGTATCATATATGTTAAATCTAAAACACCAATTAAAACTGACTACGAAGAAGAAAATTTTTCTGGCTACAATAAACTAATGATTATTGCTCATCCCGATGATGATATGATATGGGGAGGAACAGCTTTAATTAAAGATGATTACGTTGTAGTTTGTATTACTTGTGGTGTTAACAAAACTCGCGTTAAAGAATTTGAAACAGTAATGGAAGAAACTAATGATAAATACATTATGTTGGGTTATCCTGATAAAACTAACGGTCAAAAAGATAACTGGAATTTAGTTCGCCAATCTATTCATGAAGACTTAGAAAAAATTATCAATCTTAAAGACTGGGAAATAATTGTTACTCATAATCCCGAAGGTGAGTATGGTCATATTCATCATAAAATGACTTCCCATATGGTAACCGAAAGTGCTAATCATTCTAAATTATATTACTTTGGTAAATATTATACTAAACGCTCAATGGCCTCTTTAGAAACTCCACTACCTAATCGTATCGATGATGAATTACTAAATAAAAAAATCGAAATTCTCAAAATGTATGAATCTCAAAGCTTTATAATGACAATGTTTGACCAAATGTTTCCTTACGAAAATTGGTTAAGTTATGATGAATGGCAGGTGCTTTATGCAGAAGAAAATTGATAAATATAATCTTCTAAGTTGTTTCTTACTAATTGCTTTTTTCACTATCTATGTTTTTTTACTAACCAAAAATGAATTTTATTATGGTTCTTCTTTAGATTGGGAAAGTCAACATATAACTATTCCTCAATATTTTCGTATCCTTTTTTATGATACTCATAACTTAATCCCTAATTTTGCTAGTAATATCGGTAATGGTCAAAATATTTACAACTTTGCTTACTACGGCTTTCTAAGCCCAATCATTTTAATTTCTTATCTTTTACCATTCATTAATATGCCAACATTTATATCTATTTCTACTATTATCTGTGTAATTATCGGTAGCATTTTATTCTATTACTTTCTTCGCAAACATAATCGCTCTCATTTAGTTAGCTTCTTAGGCAGTTTCATTCTTTTATTTGCTACTTCTATAAGTTTCCACTCTCATCGTCATATTATGTTTGTCAACTATTTACCCTTCCTCGTATTAGGCTTATATGGTGTTGATAAAAAACTTACCCAAAATAAAGGCTGGCTTCTTTCTATCAGTGTCTTTCTTATGATTATGACAAGCTATTATTATAGTGTTAGTGGTATATTCTGTTTAGTATTCTATGGTATATATTATTATCTTAAACTTCATAAAAATATAACATTTAAATCCTTTATTATCGATGGTCTTAAAT
>CANQIR010000101.1 GCA_947624095.1 uncultured Bacilli bacterium | reverse complement strand
CTTTTGGTTATGTCCAAGGTTATTTTGAAAGTAAACTTCACGATGAATTAAGATTAGAAGCTAAAACTTATGGTTTAGCAGTTCCTGGTTTAGATGATTTAAAGAAAAAAGGTGTTGTTAAATCTTACACTAGAATTCCCGAAGTAGAACGTTTAGCCATTGGATGTACTGGTGTTAAAAGAACTACCGGTCAACACCCAGGAGGTATTATTGTTATTCCTAGTTATATGGATGTTTATGATTTTACTGCTTTCCAATATCCGGCCGATGAACCAGATAGTAGTTGGTATACTACCCACTTTGCTTTCTCTGCCATCCACGATAATGTTTTAAAACTAGATATACTTGGTCACGATGATCCTACAATGTTAAAATATTTAGGTGATATGACTGGTGTCGATATTATGACTATTCCTTTTGATGATAAACAAGTTCTAAGTTTATTTACATCTCCTAAAGCCCTAGGTGTTACATCTGATCAAATTAACTGTCCAACCGGTACTTTTGGTATTCCTGAATTTGGTACTTCATTTACAATCAAAATGCTTGAAGAAACTAAACCAACTAGATTTGCTGAATTAGTTAAAATTGCTGGTCTATCTCATGGTACTGATGTGTGGACTGGTAATGCTCGTGATTTAATTCTCGATAAAGTTGTTGAATTTAAAGACGTCATCGGTTGTCGTGATGATATCTTAATCAACTTAATTAATTATGGAATGGATGCTTCCTTATCCTTTAAAATTAGTGAATTCGTTCGTAAAGGAAAAGCTAGTAAAGAACCAGATAAATGGGTAGAATTTGTTGAAAAAATGGAATCCGCTAATATTCCTGATTGGTTTATTAAATCTTGTGGAAAAATAAAATATATGTTCCCTAAAGCTCACGCTACAGCTTATGTTATGATGGGATTTAGAGTAGCTTGGTTTAAAGTATATTATCCAATCTATTACTATGCTTGTTACTTTACTATTCGTTGTAGTGACTTTGATGTCGAATCGATGGTTAAAGGCTATGACGCTGTTAAAGCTAAGATAGCGGAAATTGCTTCAAAAGGATTTGATGCTACCAATAAAGAAAAGAATGTTGCAGATGTCTTAAATGTCGCTCTAGAAATGCTAGCCAGAGGATTTACTTTTAAACAAATAAATGTTAAAGAAAGTGATGCTGCTTGGTTTAAAGTTACTGAAGATGAAAAAAGTTTAATTATCCCATTTAAAGCTTTAGATGGTCTAGGCGAAGCCGTAGGTAAAAAGATTGTTGAAGAAAGAAATAACCAAGCTTATGTCAGTATTGAAGATTTCCAATTAAGAGGTAAAGTAAGTCAAACAACTGTCGAAAAATTAAGAAGTTTAGGTTGCTTTGATGGTATGCCAGAAACCAGCCAATTAAGTTTATTTTAAAATAAAAACTAGAGTTTCATCTTCTCTAGTTTCTTTTATTGTATTCCAAACATTTTTCTTCCAATAACGGGAAATTGCAACACCTTAATAAAATATTATTGCTTAATTCATTATTTATATATTTTTTATATAAAGTTTTAGATTTATTATATAAAACATTAGAATGACGATTTAGCCAATATAATTGTTCATTAAGAAGCTTTAAATATTTTTTTTGCGATTCTGTGGAAACTCTTTCATTTAAATCAATTTCAACAATATTGTTTTTTGTTACAGGCAACATATTATTAAAATTTATAGCACCAAGTTTTCCATTATCTATTTTCCAAAAGTCAATTTTTGATTTTAACTTTAAATGTTTAGGCTTAGGACTAGATAGGGGAGCAAAGTATTTCAAATTGTTTACCGTAAATAACACGCCAACAAAAGGCCTTAGCTCTTTGCCTTTATAATTATATGGAACTCTAGAATCATATTTTCTTAAATAATCGCAATATTTTGAATCTAATTTAACTAATGTTAACACCAAAAACCTCCATTTTTTTCAAAAGAAGAACTAGAGTTTGCTCTCTAGTTTCTTTTTTAAGTTCCTCTTATGGTGGGAATCACCGCTTTTTTAAGTTCCTCTTATATGGCGGGAATCGCCGCTTTTTTAAGTTCCTGTTTAATAATTAAATTATATAGTCGGAATCACTAGCTTTTTTATCTGAGTTATCAACTAACTCATTTTATATTATATGAAGTTTCCTTCATCTAATACACTTAAAGTATATCATATATAATAAACAATGTCAAATAAAGTGCTTCATTATTTAGTTTTACCATCTATTCTTTTAGCATTGATTTGTTTCTTTTCATCAAATGTTAATAAATCAGCTACAGTTACTTTTTTATTTAATAAATTACTTATCGATTTAGCTAATCTGTCAATCATTTCAACTGAAGGATTACGTCTACTTTTTTCTAATTGATTTTCATAGATAAGGCTGGTGTTTAAGGCTTCGGCAAATTTTTCTTGTGATAGATGGGAAAGATAACGATAATACTTTAAATTAATTGCTAAAATATTTCTAATATCCATTAAACAAACGCCTCCAATCTATCACTTTTATTAATTCTTATTATATAGAATGAGGACTTTAAACTCTTTTATACAGATGTTATAAATAAATTGACATCTTTTTTGCTGTCAAAACCCATAAATTAAATTGACTGAGCTATGTTGTTATGGTATCATTATTGCAGACATGCTAAATGATAATTCATTGGTAAATTTTGGCAAATTTATTAATAAAATTTATCAATTAGCATAGTTAAGAAGTGGAAAGGAGAAAAATAAAGTGGACGACAAAAATAAGAGGACAATTGGTATTGTAATCGGTGTGGCTTTAATCTTACTGATAGTTGTTTTGCTATTAATTAAAGGATGCGGAACAAAAGAATATCAAGTAACCTTCAATCAAAACAATGGCAAAGATCCAATTATTGTCAATGTTAAGAAAGGGGATAAAGTAAGTAAACCTAGCGATCCAGTAAAAGAAGGATACACATTTGTTGGTTGGTATGATGGTGATAAATTATATGACTTCAATACCGAAGTAAATAAAAATTTAACTTTAAATGCTAAATATAATGAAAATACTGTCGATACTGAAGACCAATTAGCAGTTGATGCACTTTCCATAATATTGGGAGATGAATCAACCATAAATATTACTAGTCTTCCAAAAGGTTATACCAAAGATGATTTAGTATTTACAAGTAGTGATGAAACAATTGTTACTGTCGATGCTAATGGTAAAGTAAAAGCTATTAAAGCTGGTAATGCTATCATTACTATTAAAACTAAAGATGGTAAATATTCAGTTGATTGTAATGTAACTGTAACTGAAGAAAAAATAGCTGTCGAAGGTATTAAAATTACCGGAAAAAATGAAATGACAGTAGGTAGTACTCAAACATTAAAATTAACTTTTACCCCATCTAATGCTACTAATAAGAGTATTACTTATAAAAGTAGTAATACTGCTTTAGCTAAAGTTGATCGTAATGGTAAAGTTACTGCTTATAAAGAAGGCAAAGTAACTATTACGGTAACTACTGCCGATGGTAGCTATAATGATACAATCGAAATTACTATTAAACCAGCACCTAAAGTTGCCGTAACTGGTGTAACTATTGCTGGTGGCGATAGAACAATGACAGT
>CANQIR010000100.1 GCA_947624095.1 uncultured Bacilli bacterium | reverse complement strand
TAAGGAAGCCCCTATTCTACTTAATTTATCATGAAGTGTACCAACATTATCGGAATCTTGGATAAGATATTCTTCTTGAGAGATAATATCACCAGTATCCATATTTTTATCCATATACATAATTGTAATACCAGTTTTTTCATAACCGTCAATTAAGGCTTTATGAATAGGAGCTCCACCACGAAGTTTAGGTAATAAGGAAGCGTGAACATTAATACAACCTAAAGGTGGTAGATTTAGCAATTCTTTAGGTATTATTTGTCCATAAGCACAAGTAATAATAATATCAGGTTTTAAAGATACAATTGGTTCGTAATTATGACGAATTTTTTCGGGTTGAAAAACAGGAATTTGGTGAGCTAACGCTAGTTCTTTAATTGGCGAATATTTTAATTCTTGATGACGGCCAACTAATTTATCGGGTTGCGTTACAACTAAGACAACGTCATAATTATCGATTAGGGCTTGTAAAACAGGGACGGCAAATTCAGGAGTTCCCATAAATACAACTTTAGTTTTATTCATAAAATCACCTTCTCAATTATAGCATAAATATTTTTATAAAGTTAAGGGGTTGATATCGATTTCTAGATATGCTTGATTATTTAGAGTAAAAAGTTCATCTAATTCTTTTAAAGTTTTTAATAAGGCCGGTTCTTGTTTATATTTGAGAATTATTTGAAAACGATAGATATTATTAATACGGAAATTAGCAGCAGGAGCAGGTCCTAAGATGATGGTAGATTTAGCTAAGTGATGATCAAGATAGTTTTTAACTTTACTAATTTCTTGACTGGCTACTTCGTAAGATTTACTAGCTACTTTAACACTAGTTAAATAATAATATGGTGGATAGCTTAGTAATTTACGATTATGCATTTCATAGCGATAATTAGCCAAATAATTATTTTTGGCAACACATTTTAAAGTATAATTATCAGGATTATAACTTTGAATTATTACTTCGCCTTTTTTGGTACTGCGGCCAGCTCGACCAGCAACTTGATTTAAAAGAGCAAAGGTGGTTTCGCCACTACGGAAATCAGGAAGATTTAGAGTAGTATCGGCATTAATAACACCGACTAAGGTAACATTAGGAAAATCTAAGCCTTTACTAATCATTTGAGTACCTAATAAAATATCGTATTCGTGATTAGCAAAGGAATCAATTATTTTTTGATGAGCACCTTTATTTTGGGTAGTATCGGTATCCATCCGAACTAGGCGGGCATTAGGAAGAAGACGAGTTAATTCTTCTTCTAATTTTTCCGTACCAGTACCTAAAAAATTTAGAGAATTTTCGTGGCATTCAGGACAGATATCACTTTTATAAATACTATAACCACAGTAGTGACATCTTAAAACATTAGAGGTTTTATGATAAGTTAAAGTAATATCACAGTGGGGACATTTATATACATAGCCGCATTTTTGACAACTGATAGTTGTCGAGTGACCTCTTCGGTTGAGGAGTAAAATTATTTGTTCTTGTTTGGCAATAGCGGTTTTAATTTTAGAAAGTAGTAAGCGACTTATGAAAGATTTATTGGTTTTAAGTTCTTTACGCATATCGACGATAGTTACAGTTGGTAAAGTAGCATTACCAATTCGCTTAGTTAAAGGGATTAATTTATAGACACCTTTTTCGGCACGGGCCATTGATTCTAAGGTAGGAGTTGCAGAACCAAGTAATAAGGGAGCGTGGTGATGGTGGCTACGAAATTTAGCAATATCTAAAGCGTGATATCTTGGAGTGGTTTCTTGCTTGTAGCTTAAGGAATGTTCTTCATCAATGATAATGATACCGATATTTTTTAGGGGAGCAAAAATAGCACTACGCGCACCAATTACAATGCTTACCTCCCCTCTAAGAATTTTTAAATATTCGTCATATTTTTCTCCCTCACTTAAGCCACTATGTAAAATAGCTACTTGGGATGAAAAGCGCTTATAAAAACGGTCAACTATTTGGGTAGTTAAAGTAATTTCGGGAACTAAAAGAATAGCTGTTTGGTGATTTTGTAAGACTTTTTCGATAAGATGCATATAAACTTCAGTTTTACCAGAGGCGGTAACACCATAAAGAAGATAGGTTTGTTCTTCATTTAATTTTATAGCATTTACGGCTTGTTGTTGAAGAGGCGTTAGAGTTTTGGGCATTTCTCTTGGGCCAGCAGCAGTAAGCCGATATTTTTGTTCTTGATATTCTCGCACGATATTATCTTCTAATAGATGTCTTAAAGGAGATAAAGAAAGTCCAGTTTTAGGAATTCTTTTTTGAATTAATAAGGTTTGTACTAAACGTTTTTGAGCGGGTGTTTTAGTTGGATTTTCTAAGAATTTTTGGGCTTGGGATTCATCTACTAATTCGATATAATTAACATATTTATTGTAATTGGCTTTTTTATCTTTAACTTTAAAACTAGATGGCAACATAGTTTGGTAGGCAGTGATTGTACTACATAAAGTTATATCTTTTAAATAATTACCTAATTCAAGTAGTTCGGAATTTAAAACTAATTCTTCATCGGTAATACTAATTATTTCTTTTAAATCATAATCTTCTTCATAGTTATCAGTTATATCAGTAACAAAACCATTAATAGTATGAGAATTTTTACCAAAGGGAACAACTACTTTCATTCCTTTTTGCAATTTTAAATTTTCAGGTATTTTATAAGTAAAGGTTTTATCAATGTTTTTATTGTTATATTCAATTAGAACTTTAGCATACATAAAATACCTTCTTTCTAAAATTATTATAAATTAATTTGGACAAAATAAAAAGAACTATTTAAGTTCTTCAAGTTTGTTAGTTAGTTTAGTTTGGGTTTCACTAACTTTAGATTCTTTACTAGTTTCTAAAACATACCAACCTTTTTGGAAAGCTAAGTTATAAAGATTTCTTTGCATAAAGGATAGTTCATCAGTTATTTTGAGAAATTCATTATATAATTTTTCATTACTAGCTTCATTTAAAGCGGTGGCCATATTAACGTGCATATTTTTAATAGTTTCTAGAACATCTAGTAAGTAATCACGATCATTCATTTCATTATTTTTGGGTACTTTAGTTTCTTTACATTTTATTTTATTTGCCATATTTATTCCTCCTTATTTTAAGATTTCAACTAATTTATTACAGATAGATAGATGTAAGTCATAAACTTTATATAGGGTGTTACTGATGGTTTGGTCTTTAACACAATTAGCGCTGTTTAAAGCTTTTTTAGCAGCGGTGTAGTTCCAGTTAAAGATATCTTCAATATAACTTAAATCTTTAGTGGAAATGATATTAGGTACTTTATTCATTAAAAAAATCATCCTTTCTATAATTAGATTGGATGATTTTGGAAAGATTATACTATTTATTATCTTTCATAGCTTCCTTAATAGTAGTACCAAGAGTAGCGATACCTTGTAATTCAGCGGGAACTATAATTTTAGTAGCTGTACCATTGGCTAGTTTATCTAAGGCATCAAAGCTTTTTAAAGCTAAGACAGATTTATCAGCTTTGGCTTCTTTAAGTAATCTAATTCCTTCAGCTTCCGCAGTTCGTAATTTAAGTAGGGCTTCGGCTTCACCTTCAGCAATTCTAATTTGACTTTCTTTTTGGGCAT
>CANQIR010000099.1 GCA_947624095.1 uncultured Bacilli bacterium | reverse complement strand
CAGCAAATATAAGGGAATATAATCGACAGCAAGAAGCCCAAGGTGGATTTAATGATTTTAATTTAATATGTAATGCTGCAGGATATGACTGTACAAGTTCATTCCTAGATAATTTAAATGATATTGTTGGTTATGATGCGACAGCTTCAAGAAATACGACAGGATTTGTTCATTTCAAAGAGGAAGAACTTAAATATGATGAAGGAAAGATGCCAACAGGTGTTGGACCATCAATGAAATAATTAGATAGATAAAATAAAGAAAACTTTTGGGAGGATAGATAGAAACGAGGGTGGATATATATGTCAGAATCTTATTGGGCGTATTGGTTAGTGTTACTTGGCGTTGTATTTACTGTAATTATGATGCTAATACAGGGCGTAACAACATCAAATACGCAAGATTATTACCAGTTAAAGGAAATAACCAATTCGGCAATGACAGATTCAATAGATTATGCTTATTATCGATTATATGGTGAAGTAAAGATAAATAAGGAAAAATTTGTTGAAAACTTTTTAAGAAGATTTTCCGAGACAGTAAGTATAACTAAAACATACCAAATAGATTTTTATGACTTATATGAAGCCCCACCAAAAGTTAGTGTAAGAGTAAAGAGTTCGACGAATTCATTTAATGTAGCTAGTGATGAAACAAGTTTTGATATAGTAAATAAACTTGATGCGATACTAGAGACAGATGTTGGAGGAGGCGGAAGTGGAGATCAATGTAGTTACTATGATACATTTGATACCGGTGGAGGATTATCGGGAACTAATCAAGGTAATTCAAATAATTCAAATAATCCTAGTAATCCAAGTACACCAACTAATCCGGATGAACCTGATGAGACGGATGAACCTAGTGAACCAGAAAAGACTTCTTGTGAATTAGGTATTACAACATCTTGGGAAAGTTTTGGAATTGTTGGTACCTCTTTACTTAATCCAAATAATGTGAAAGCTGATAAAACGAAAGCTAAGATTTATCAGACAGTAGAAGATGGTATAGCAAAGAATGATAATATAAATGGTTATATGGTACCAGGTTATTACTTTAAGATATTAGGTAAGTCTAATAAAAGTAATGATTTATATGCAATAAGTTATGAAGGTAAATGTGGATGGGTTAATGGTTCACATATGGCTGTAGATTTAAAAACTTATTTGAAAGCTGATGATAATGCGGGGGTTTCATCTTTGGTTGAGTACAATATAGCTAATGCACAAGCTAGTGGGGCAGTTTTTAAAATACATGGTAAAAATATTCCGGGAATTACGGGTGTACAATTATATAATAGTTCACTTAATCAGTATGTATTTTTACAACTTGGTTATGCAACTAAATTGAAATATAATATATTACCTTATATGAAGAGTAATTTCCCAAATTATAAATTAGTTATATATGATGCTTATCGACCGGTAAGTGCTTCTAATAAAATAAGGGACGCTTATCAAGCATATATATCGAAGGCAGCAGTAGGTTCGTGGTGTGATCCACAGAAATATGCCAATTGTTACAATAATAAAGTAGTTCATTATACGTGGTTTATTGCTAACGTTAGTGAAAATACAATATCGGGCAATCATTCTAGGGGTTGCGCTTTAGACCTTACTGTAAAAGTTGGTGGAAGTATTGCCAATACTTATTCACCAATACATGAATTAAGCTATGAATCAATGAAATTCGATAGTGGTACGTATCGTAATAGTTTTACGACACAGGGAGCTACTACTGGATACATTGGTGATACTACCGGAGCACAAGTATTAAGTAAGATAATGTTTAGTGGTGGTAATATTAATGATATTCTATCAGAATGGTGGCATTTCCAAGATAAGTCTTGTATGGACACAGTCTTATATCCAGTTAATTTTGGTGGAATATAAATTTAGAAACGAGGGTGGAAAGATATGTCGGAATCTTATTGGGCGTATTGGTTAGTGTTATTAGGAGTTGTATTTACTGTAATTATGATGTTAATACAGGGAGTAACAACATCAAATACGCAAGACTATTACCAGTTAAAGGAAATAACAAATTCAGCGATGACAGATTCAATAGATTATGCTTATTATCGATTATATGGTGAAGTAAAGATAAATAAAGAAAAATTTGTTGAAAACTTTTTAAGAAGATTTTCCGAGACAGTAAGTATAACTAAAACATACCAAATAGATTTTTATGACTTATATGAAGCCCCACCAAAAGTTAGTGTAAGAGTAAAGAGTTCGACGAATTCATTTAATGTAGCTAGTGATGAAACAAGTTTTGATATAGTAAATAAACTTGATGCGATACTAGAGACAGATGTTGGAGGAGGCGGAAGTGGAGATCAATGTAGTTACTATGATACATTTGATACCGGTGGAGGATTACCAGAAAACAATCAAACTAATCCAAGTAGTCCATCAAATCCATCAAATCCATCAAATCCATCAAACCCAACGAATCCGAGTGATCCGTCTAATCCAAGTAATCCGACAGATCCATCAAATCCAAGCAATCCGACGAACCCAACGAATCCAAGTAATCCAGGTGATTCTGGAAATTCTGGCGATTCTGGAAATTCCGGTAATTCAGGAGAATCTGGTGGTTCAGGTGGCTCAGGCGGTTCAGGTGGATCTGGAGGAGCAGAAAAACCAGTGGATTTATGTAATGGAGCAATAGTAGGAATAACTGATGATTGGTCAGCAAGAACGATAAGAGGAACATCTTTAGTAACTGGAAAGAATGCTTATGTGTATAAAACTTTAGAGGGTATTAAAGGTAGTAAGTCAGGAGAGAAAGTAGCAGAAGCTAAACCAGGTGATATCTTTACGATTTTAGGTGAAACTGGTGAATACTGGGCAATTAAATTTAATGATGGAGCCAGTAGTGGTACTTGTGGTTGGGTAAAAGCTAATCATATGGCGATTAATTTAAATGAATATATGCCAGAAAGTTCTTATCCAATAAAATATCAAATATATAATTTAACTGGTAGTCAATATAAAATAAGAGGGCAAAGTATTCCAGGAATTACGGGAGTTAGATTATATTCAAGTAAGTTTAATGGTTTTACACCTCTTAATTACCATTATGCTAAGGCAATAAAAACTGGGGTTTTGCCTAAATTAAAGAGTGGTTATAAGTTAGTAGTTAATGATGCTTATCGACCTAATACGGTATCTGTTAAAGTATATAATGCTTTAAATCCAATTGCAGCAACATCGGCGGCTAGATGTAATGGTCAATTTAACTGTACACCAGAAGGTGAGTTTTGGTCATTATCTTGGTTTATAGCGAGAAGTTCTAAACATAATAGAGGTTGTGCTTTGGATGTTACACTAGAAAAGAATGGTAGTACTATTAATACTTATTCAGCAATGCATGAATTAAGTACGGATTCTTTAAAATATACAAAGATGAAGTATTGTAAAGATTTAAGTTGTTCAAAGACGGATTTGAATCCTAGATATGCTAAGGATACGGAAGCGCAATATTTAAATGAAGTTATGTTTGGTAGTGGGATTGCTATAGATGATATACCTAGTGAATGGTGGCATTTTAATGATACTTACTGTACATCGACGTTAGTTACATCACCAAAAGACTTTTGGGCTGCCTAATAAATAGAAAGGAAGAATGAAATGG
>CANQIR010000098.1 GCA_947624095.1 uncultured Bacilli bacterium | reverse complement strand
CAGGCTACAACAAAAATCACGATGTTCATAACTGTGTCGGCTTCCTCTTAACTTTATCTGATGGTATAACTATTTATATTGCCGGCGATACATCGATAACTAAAGATATGCCTAAACTAAGTAGGCGAAATATCGATTACGCTTTTCTTCCTTGTGATGGTATATATAATATGAATGTAGTAGAAGCCTCCAAAGCTGCTAGTATCATTAATGCCAAACATACTATTCCATATCATATGCTTCCCGGTTCTTTATTTAGTCAAGAAATAGCTGAATCATTTACAGCACCCAATAAATTAATCATAAAAAATAACGAAGAAATAATTTTAAAACATTAAGGAGTAGATTATGAATAATAAAATATTAAGAGATCTAAATTATGGCGTTTATGTAATTGGTACAAAAGATAATCAAAGAAATGTTGGTTGTATTGCTAATAGTGTTATGCAAATAACATCTAATCCCGCTACCATTGCTATCAGTATCAATCGCGAAAACTATACTAACGAATGTATCAAAAAAACTAATAAATTTTCTATATCTATATTAAATGAAGAAAGTAATCCCGAAATAATCGGTACCTTTGGCTTCTCTAGTAGTCGTAGTACCGATAAATATGCTAACTTTTCCTATACCGAAGTAGATAATCTTCCCGTAATAAATGATGCCAATGGTTATATAACTTGTGAATTAGTAAGCACTCTAGAAACTGAAACTCATACTATCTTTCTCGGCAAAATAATATCAAGTGCCAAAACTAATGATAAAAAACCAATGACTTATCAATATTATCACCAAGTATTAAAAGGTCAAAGTCCCAAGAATGCTCCAACCTATCAACAAGATATAATTGAAGAAATTAAAGGAAGTCGTTGGCAATGCCAAGTTTGCGGTTATATCTATGAAGGCGAAGAATTACCCGCCGATTTTACCTGTCCACTATGTGGTCAACCTAAAGAAGTATTTAAGAAAATATCTTGATTATCTATATTTTATGATACAATAATTATGAAAGGAGTAAATTATGAGTAAGAAAGTAATAATTGGTATTGTAATTGTTTTAGCTTTAGTATTAGCAGGAGTAGGTATTTATTTTGTCGCATTCCGTGAAACAGATGCTATGAAATTTAAAGAAGAATATGAATCATTGAATAATACTATTAGAGAATCAGATGGTGAAAAATATAATAATGTTGATATTCCTAAAAAGAATCCTATTAAATATGTAACAATATCTGAAGCTCTAGAATTATTTGATGATAAAAAAGCTATTATCTATGTTGGTGCTAACTGGTGTCCATGGTGCCGTAATATGCTTTCACCTATGTTTGCTGTAGCTGAAGACTTAGAAATTGACAAAATTTATTACCTAACCCTAGATGATGATAAATCTAATTATGAAGTAAAAGATGGAGAATTAAAAAAGATTAGTAATGGTTCAGATGACTATTACAAATTACTTGATACATTAAAAGATTATCTAGAAGATTATACTTTAACAGACGAAAATAACCAAGAATATCCAACCGGTGAAAAAAGAATTTATATGCCATTTTTCATTACTATTAGAAATGGTAGCATCGTTGAAGCTAAAGGTATAAGTAGAACCCTTGAAGAAGGACAAAATAAATACTCAGAAATGACTGATAATCAATACGATACTTTATATAAAGAATTCTATGATACATTTGGTAAAATATATTCTCCAGATGGTAGTTGTCCAGTAGATGAAGAATGTAATTAATTAGTTGTAATTTTATACAACTTTTTAAATGCCTAATTCTCACTTTATGTCCTATTAAATAATTAAATACTTATATATAATTTTCCCTGAAAGGAGAAAATTTTATGAATCAAGAAAAAATTGGCAAGTTTATTGCCGAATGTCGTAAAAAACAAAAATTAACTCAACAAGAATTAGCTGAAAAACTAGGAGTATCTGATAAATCAATCAGTCGTTGGGAAAATGGTAGAACTATGCCAGACTTATCATTATTTAAACCGTTATGTAACGAATTAAATATTACTCTAAATGACTTAATGAGTGGTGAAAAAGTAAGTAAAGAAATATATCAAGAAAAATTTGAAGAAAATATTGTAAATACTATTAATTATTCCACTAAAAAATTAACTAAATATCACCAATGCCTATCTTTAATTTTAATTATCTTTGGTTTATTTATATCTATATCAGCTATTATGATCTTCAAAAATGAGAGTAGTTGGAGTTCTATTTACTCAGTATTTGGTATAATAATCTTTCTAATAGGTATTACTAAAATATCTCATCCCCTTAAATGGTATAAAAGATTAATAATAATTCTCATTACTTTTATTTTATCAATGACCATATTATTATTTACTGACTATCTAAATGTTAAACTTAATCACGAAGCTCCAATGTTTAGGATTACTACCACTTATACTGGCAATGTTATTTATTATGATACTTTATTCTACGATGTATATAGATGTAACTTTGATACCGAAAAAGAATATTGGACTATTGAAAAAAATAGTAAAAAGACAACTACCGATTTAATTAATTATTGTCAATAAAATATAATATTTTGTATAATTAATAACAGAAAGGAAATATTTATGAAGAAGTTAAGTATTATATTTTTAAGTTTATTAACCATTGTTACCATTACTGGTTGTGGTAGTACTGAAGAAAAAGAAGAGTCAAAAGACCAAGAAAGAAAAGAACAAGAACTAGTTTGTACCAATACTGAAAATGAGGATGGATTAAATATTGAAGAAGTAATATCTATGACCTATAAAAATGATAAGTTAAAGCGTATGACAATGGAAGTTAATACTAAGATTACCGATTCAACTATTCAAGAAAATTGGCAAGAGTTTAAAGCTGCAATGGATGAAGACAACCAAGAATATTCTAAAGAAGGTATTGATTTTAAAGTTGATGTAAATGACCAAAATTATGAATACAAAACCATACTAGATATTGATATTGAAAAAGCTAGCGAAGAAGACTTAGAAGCAGAAGATTTTGGTAACCTAAAAGATGATAACAGTACTTTAGAAGAAGAGAAAAAATCCGCCGAAGAAGACGGATATATCTGTGAAATAAGATAAAAATATCAGTTATTGATATTATTTTTATTTGCATATTCACTTTTTAAGATATGTTCTATTTCTTCAGGAGATTCCTTACAACCATTAAGAAGCCATTTTTTAATAATTGCATTTAATCCCGCTTTAAAAAATTCCATATGATAATCTATATATTTATCGTCATATAGTTCTTTTGATAAGTTATAATCATATTCTCTTATAATAAAGTTTTGATCCATATTTAATTTGAAATAGGTATTATAAAATATTTGATTATCTTTTATATGTTTGAAAAGTTTTAAAAAATCATTTGAATTGTTTTGCGTATCTTTTTCTTCTTGATATAAGAATGCTACTTCTTGTTCTAGTTCTTTTCCAATCTGATCTGCTAAATCATAAATATCTAGATAATTAACATAAAAAGTAGAACGATTTATTTTCGCAAGTTTACAAATGTCAGTAACAGATATTTCATTTATTTCTTTAGTTTGTAATAGATTTATAAATACTTTACTTATTTTATCTCTAGTTTCTTTTCTTCTTTTATTATTTGGTGTATTCATATACTCACTCCTTTTAATTGGACAAATGT
>CANQIR010000097.1 GCA_947624095.1 uncultured Bacilli bacterium | reverse complement strand
GGCAATGAGTAATGACTTAGTGATAATTCCAGTAATTAATAAAATTGATTTACCTAATGCTGATATTCCAAAGGTTACAAAAGAATTATGTGATGTTTTAGGATTTAAGGAAGAGGAAATACTTTTATGTAGTGGAAAAACTGGAGCGGGGGTTAAGGAATTACTGGATGCGGTAGTAGAAAGAATACCAGCTCCAAAGATTACGGATGCTAAAGAAACGAGAGCTTTAATTTTTGATAGTAAGTTTGATGCTTATAGAGGGGTAGTAGCTTTAGTTAGAGTATTTGATGGAAAAATTAGGATAAAAGATAAAATTAGGATGATGGCTACAGGAGGAGAATTTGAAGTAACTGAAGTTGGTGTTTGTACGCCAAAGGAAGTAAAAAAAGATGAATTAGTAGCTGGCGAAGTTGGTTATGTATGTGCAGCAATTAAAGATATAAGTTTAGTACATGTAGGTGATACAATTACTTTAAGTAATAAACCAGCTAAGGAAGCTTTAGCAGGCTATCAGCCGATGAAACCAATGGTATATTCAGGAATATTTCCTATTGAGCCAAATAAATTTCCAGCTTTAAGGGATGCTTTAGACAAATTAAAACTTAATGATGCAGCGCTTTCTTTTGAACCGGAAACATCAGATGCTTTAGGTTTTGGTTTCCGTTGTGGCTTTTTGGGATTACTACATATGGATGTAATAATAACAAGATTGGAAAGAGAATTTGATTTAGAAATTATTGCTACTAGTCCTAGTGTTATATATGAAGTAGAACTTACTAATGGAGAAGTAGTAATGATTGATTCACCAAATAAAATGCCAGACAGAGTAAATATTAAAGAGATTAGGGAGCCTTATATAAGAACGAATATATTTGTACCAAGTGAATACATTGGACCAATTATGGAGCTATGTCAAGATAAGCGGGGACAATATATTGGTATGGAATATATAAATACGACAAGAGTTAATATTCATTATGATATACCTCTAGCGGAGATAGTTTATGATTTCTTTGATAAATTAAAGAGTACTACAAAAGGATATGCATCTTTTGATTATGAAATTGTTGGTTATAAAGAAAGTAATTTAGTTAAGATGGATATTTTGATTAATGGGGATGCTGTTGATGCTTTGTCATTGATTGTCCATAAAGATTTTGCTTATGATCGAGGGAAAAAGATAGTAGAAAATTTAAGGGAGATAATTCCTAGACAAATGTTTCAAGTACCTATACAAGCTAGTATTGGTAGTAAAGTAATTGCGAGAGAAAATATTAGTGCAATGAAAAAGAATGTACTTGCCAAATGCTATGGAGGAGATATATCAAGAAAAAGGAAACTACTAGAAAAGCAAAAAGAAGGAAAAAAGAGAATGAAGATGGTTGGTAGTGTAGAAATACCACAAGAAGCATTTTTAGCTATCTTGAAGGTTGATAAATAGGGGGATTTATGGAATATTTTTCAATTTCAGATTTTGTAAATAATTTTGATGATTATAAACGGAATGCAACTACTACTGAACTATTAAATAATTTGGATATTGCTAGATTTATGATTCAAAGTTTTAAAAAAAGATATAAAGGTGGTTTATGGGATGTTTTTGTTTCTACTAATTTAGTTGTACGATTTAATCCGGAAGATGGAATGGTAGAGACTTGGGAGAAAAAAGAGATAAGTCCCGATGTTTTTGAAGTTATCGATAGCGTTTTTAAAATTGATTTTGGGGAGGTACTTACTATTGAAAGTAAGATAGTTACAAGTAGAATTATGCAATATAAAGAAAGATATCAAGTATTGTTAGAAGCTGTTGCTAGTTTAGAAAAATATACTAAAGATGGTTTACAGATAGAAAAAGCGCGAAACGTAACATATAATCCTAGTCCTTTCTATGTAACTAAACGAGATTTAGCCAATTATCGCGATTTTTCGCAAGCGATGTTTACTGGTAATTTTGAAAAAAATATTAATGGACGAGTTAGTGATTTTGAAAGTTTTAATGACCGAGTTATTGTGGAGATGATTTCACCAGCATTAAGAGTAGATAGAAGCGAGGTAGGGGATTATGCAGTAATTTATTCAAAGTATAGGAAAGATGATTTGATTAGTAGAGTTAGTTTTCCTTTATTTTATAATCCTGATGGGACAATAATGATTACACCATTTAAGGATAATCCAATGCTGCAGCTACCAGCTTCCAATCTAGCTGGTTGGTCGGCAAATAAAATTACTATAAGTAATCATGATGGGGTGGCGGCGAAAAAATATTTAGAAAGAAGACAAAAATTAATGCAAGACTTAGTTAATGGATCATCTAGGTTGCAAGAAGCAAGAGATGAAGTAGCCAAGTTAGTATTGAGAAGTGGTGAGGAATAATGATAAATTTTTATAAAGATGAGAATGTAATAATTACGAAAGATGAGGTAGAAAAAGAATTAATTCCAGTACAAAGGGAGTATAATGAAAAGCACACGCCGATAGTTAGTGTACAGGGTGATACTTTGAGTGTTAATGTTAATCACGGAATGAGTGAAGAACACTTTATTGCAGCAATTGTTTATGAATATGAGGATGGCTTTGATGTAGTAAGACTTAATTATGTTGATGAACCTAAGGCAGTATTTACATATATGGGAAAAGGTAAAGTTTATACTTATTGTAATTTACATGGAGTTTATGAAACGGATGTGGAATAATGAATAGTGTATATGTCCACATTCCTTTTTGTAATAGCATATGTACTTATTGCGATTTTTGTAAATTACTTTATAATGGGGGATTTGTAACGCAATATTTAAATGCTTTACTTAGAGAAATTAAAACAAGATATCGGGATGAAGTTATCGATACTCTATATGTAGGGGGAGGAACACCTAGTTCTTTACAGTATAAAGAGTTAAAGTATTTATTTGAAATTTTAAAAACTATTAAATTAGCTAAGGATTACGAATTTACTTTTGAATGTAATCTTAATGATATTAATGAAAATTTAATGATTTTATTAAAGGAAAATGGAGTAAATAGATTAAGTATTGGGATAGAATCTTTTGATGAAGATAAATTAAATTTTATGGATAGATGGCATACTTATGAAGAAGCTAAAAAAGCAATGGAATTGTGTCGAAGTTTAGGATTTAATAATATTAATATTGATTTAATGTATGGAATTCCGGGAGAAACGATGAAGGTTTTAAAAAAGGATGTGGATTTATTTTTAAGTTTAGATCCTGAACATATTAGTACTTATTCATTAATTGTGGAAGATAATACGAAAATTGGGATTGATAAAATGGTACCAATTAGTGAAGATGTGGATGCCGAAATGTATGAGTATATATGTAAGAAGTTAGCTAAGAAGTATGAACATTATGAAGTAAGCAACTATGCTAAACCGGGATTTTATTCAAGACATAATATGAAGTATTGGGATAATGAAGAGTATTATGGTTTTGGACTTGGTGCTAGTGGATATATGGATGGGGTTAGATATGAGAATACTAGAAGTCTAACTAATTATGTAAAAGATAAATATTTATTAAAGGAAGAATTTTTAAGTAAATCAGATATAATGGATAATGAAATTATGCTTGGTTTTAGAAAATTAAAGGGAATTAATTTACAAGAATTCTATAATAAGTATGAACTTAATCTACAAGATGTTTATGATATTAAGCCTTTACTTAAGAATAAAGATTTAATTTATAAAGATGGTTATATTTTTATTAATCCGGAAA
>CANQIR010000096.1 GCA_947624095.1 uncultured Bacilli bacterium | reverse complement strand
ATTATTAAATATTGAAGCAAAGACAGCATCATATCTTAATGGATAGAACTTTTTTTCTTCTAACATATTTCACCTCCCATCTATAAATATTAGAGGAATTTCTCCCTCTACTACTTTTATTATAAAAAACTTTCCGATTTCCTCTATTTTTTTGCAAATTTCTTTAAAAAACTTAAAAAGTTGACACTTTTTGTGTCAACTTTTAGCTATTTTGGTTAATTTTTACCGGTTGCCTTGATCTTACGTTTAAAGCTTTTTCTTATAAATCCAAGCCTCATTTTGATGAATGAGAATAAACCAAGTTTCATCTTGTTTTAGCTTCTCATAAACTAGTATTCCGGATTTAAGTTCAGTTTCTAATTCAATTAAATCAGTTAAATTAGCTATTTCAATTACCCTTTTATTTCTTAAGACTGGCATTTTGTTAGTACGAAGCATTGTCTTATTATATTTCTTGATAATATTTTCAATATCTTGATGATATTTATTTTGTTCGTTATTTAATTTATAAGCTTTAACACCATCAATAATTAAAATAGTGATACTAGTGATAAATAGTAAACCACCGATAATAGCAAGAGCTTTATTGGTAATAGTATTTTCTTCTTCACCTTTTAAATTATTTTCTGCATTACTATTTTCTTTAGTAAGAATATTAATTGTGCCTTCTTTAATAGGGATTTCCATTGTCATTGTACGGGAATTATTAATTTCTTCATTATAAGGAGTATATAATCCTTTAATATTAGTAATTAATTCAACGGTTAGATAGCTTTCAGTATCAATATTTTTGTCTTGTAAAAAGGTATTGATATCAGATTTATATGTATCATAATTAATAGCTAAACCTTCATTTATTTTATAACCATTACTATTTTTTTCTTCTTTAGTAGTAAATGGTATTAAGGTATAATCTTTATGCCATATTGGATCTTTACTATCTTTAGTACCTAGTTCATAAGTTGATAAAGTGGCTTTAATTTGATAATCATAAGTGAAATCAAAACGATTATTAGCGATAAAGTTATAGTTAAAGGTACTTACTATATCATCTATTAAATTAGAGATATATGATTTACCTTCTGGTAAATAAGTTTCTTGATAATCATTATTTTCTTTTAGATAGACTTTGTAGTTAATATTACCATCTTCTTCATAAGAAAGAACTGTTTTTTTAGTTTTTAAAGTGATATTTAAACTACTCGTAATAAGAAAGATAGATAATATTAAAACGACTATACAGATAGAAGTTTTTAAGATATTAGTTCTCGGGGTTTTCTTAGTTTTCATTTTAAGCCCTCCATATTCTAGATGTATTATATCATACTTTAGAAAAAAGATGATTAAATTTTATAATCATCTTCTAAAGAGAACTCGACATTTTCATTAATCCATTCTTTTCTTGGTTCGACTGGATCACCCATTAAGACACTTACTCTTTTTTCGGCTAGGGCCGCATCATTTATCGATACTCTAATTAAAGTACGCTTATTGGGATCCATTGTAGTTTCTTCTAGTTGGTCTGGGTCCATTTCACCAAGTCCTTTAAATCTTTTTACTTCATAATTTTTCTTATCTTGAGTATAATCTTTTAATTCTTCATTAGACCAAAAGTATGATCTTTTACCTTTTTCTTCGACTATGAATAAGGGAGGAAGAGCAATATATAGTTTACCAGCTTCGATTAAAGGACGCATATATTTATAAAAGAAAGTTAAAAGTAAGACTTGGATATGAGCACCATCATCATCGGCATCTGTTAGGATGATAACTTTATCAAAGTTAGAGTCTTCAGCTATAAAGTCAGGTCCAACACCAGCACCAACGGTATGAATAATTGTATTCAACTCTTCGTTTTTAAAGACTTCAGCTTGATTAGTTTTATAAGCATTTAAGACTTTACCTCTTAATGGTAGGATAGCTTGAAATTTACTATTTCTAGCTTGTTTGGCACTACCTAATGCAGAATCTCCTTCTACTAAGAATAATTCATTAATTTTAGGATTTTTGCTTTGAGCAGGGACAAATTTGCCACTTAAGTTTTTTTCAATAGCTTTTTTATTTTTACCGTTTCTAGCTTCTTCTCTGGCTTTTCTTGCTGCTTCACGAGCTATTTTACTCTTGCTAGCTTTATCGATAATACTTAAAGCTATTTCTTTATTTTCTTCTAGGAAGAATTTTAAGTTATCATAAACAACTGTTTCAACAACATTACGAGCTTCAGGAGTACCTAATTTACCTTTAGTTTGGCCTTCAAATTGGAGTAATTCTTCAGGAATTCTTAAAGAGATAACTGCTCCTAAGCCTTCTCTGACATCTGAGCCATCAAAACCAGTATCTTTAGCTTTAATAAGATTATTACTTCTGGCATAGTCATTGAAAGCTTTAGTAATACCAGTTTTAAAGCCAACTTCATGAGAACCACCATCACCAGTTTTTACATTGTTAACAAAGGATAAGATGTTTTCATTATAGGAATCAGAATATTGCATAGCAATATCAACTTCGATATTATTCTTTTTCCCTGAGAAATTAATGACTTTATGTAATGTTTGTTTGCCTTCATTAATAAATTCAACGAAGGATACTAAGCCATTATCGTAATGAAATTTAGAACTTTTTTTGTCTTCTTCATCGATTACTTCAATAGTTATACCACTTAATAAGAAAGCACTTTCTTGCATTCTTTCGCAGATAGTTGTATAGGAAAATTGGGTGGAAGAAAATATTTCTTTATCGGGTAAAAAAGTAACTATAGTTCCAGTTTTATTAGTTGTACCAATGGTTTTTAATGGACTTTCTACTTCGCCACCATTTTTAAAGCGGATATTACTAATTACGCCATCACGATAAATAATAACATCCATTCTACTACTTAGGGCGTTAACTACACTAGCACCAACACCGTGTAAACCACCAGATACTTTGTAACCATCTTCAGTAAATTTACCACCGGCATGTAAAACCGTATAAATAACTTCGGGAGTAGATTTACCACTTTCGTGCATTCCAATAGGAACACCACGGCCAGTATCAGCAACTGTAATACTACCATCTTTATTTAAAATAATTTTAATATAATTTCCATAACCATTTATTGCTTCGTCAATAGCATTATCAACAATTTCCCAAACTAGATGATGTAATCCTCTTTTATCAGTGGATCCAATATACATACCTGGTCTTTTACGAACAGCTTCTAGTCCTTCAAGAATTTTAATTGACGATTCATCATACTTGTTAGCCATTATAACCACCTTAGAAATTATATCATATTTTTATTCCTAAATTAAAGGCATTTTGTCTAAAACTGTCAACTTGAAAGACCACTTTTTCTAAAAATAATGGCATTTTTATTTGCCATTATTTATCTAATAGCCATTCTAATACATTATATATTTTTATTCCCTTTTCTAATCTTTCATAAAGTTTAAAATTCCTATCTTTTTTATATAAGCTCCTTTAAATTTGTTTATTCTCTATTTTTTTATTTTCATCAATATATTTATAATTTAATACATTATTACTGGAAATCGCACTTTTTCTTGTTTCTTTTTCATATAAATCTCTTGCACCTTTAGCAACTTGGCCGCCACGTTTTGCAACTTGCATATTTTCTTTAAATCCTTTGGGTTGTTCAGTATCTGCTATATCACGAGTAGCAATCTCACCTAAATCAGTTAAAAGCACCTCTATATTTGTCATATTATCTCTTAAGGATTCTTTTCTAAGGCCTTTAAAAGCTTTATAT
>CANQIR010000095.1 GCA_947624095.1 uncultured Bacilli bacterium | reverse complement strand
CTAAAGGTCCATTACCAATTAATAATATCATATATTTTTCTCATATGCAATTATTTTTCAAAAAATCATCAATGTGGGCTTTAGTTTTGTTGTTAAATAACCTAATAAGTGATAAACTATTTTTAACAGGAGGAAACACATATGAATGAACACATTTTAGAGTGTATAAATTTAAACAAAAAAATTGGTAAAAAACAAATTCTTCACGATGTCTCATTAACCATTGATGGAGGTGATATCCTAGCTTTCATCGGCCCAAACGGTGCCGGTAAAACTACGACCATTAAACTAATCCTTGGCTTACAAAGTATTACTAGCGGAAGTGTAATAATTAATGGTTATGATATTCAAAAAGACTTCGTTAAAGCTATCGAAAGAGTAGGTGCCATCGTCGAAAACCCCGATCACTATATGTATATGAGTGGTTATCGTAATTTAAAGATGATTGCCAATTTATATGGAAACATTTCTGAAGAAAGAATAAAAGAAGTAGTTAAACTAACCGGCCTAGATAAAAGAATTAATGACAAAGTTAGTAAGTATTCCTTAGGTATGCGCCAAAGACTAGGTATTGCCACAGCTTTACTTCATCAACCAAATCTTTTAATATTAGACGAACCAACCAATGGTCTTGACCCAGAAGGGATTAAAGAACTTCGTGAATTACTAGTCAAATTAGCTAAAGAAGAAAAATTAGCCATTCTTATATCTAGTCATAATTTATCCGAACTAGAAAGCTTTTGTACTAAAGCCTGTATTATTCAAAATGGAAAGATTATTGAAACTGCCAAAGTATCTAAATTAAAGCATCTAAGTGATATTGAAACTTACTCATTCGAGGTTAAAACAACCACTGGCTTAAAAAAATTACTTCCCAAAGATGCTGAAATAGTCGATGAAACACATTTTAAAATCCTAGGTGCCAAAGAAGATGTAGCTAAATTAATTAAAAAACTTATCGAAAAAGATATCGATATTTATGAAGTAAGAAGGTTAGAAACATCTCTAGAAGATGCCTTCTTAAAAAAGACAGGAGGTAATACAATTGATTAAATTAATAAAAAACGAACTTATCAAAATATTTAGCCGTAAAGGTATATATATAACATTTATCGTATTTATCGCCTTTATTTGCTTAACAAATTATATATCAGGCAATGTCTCTCAAATAATATCTAATAACTCATATATTGATGAAGATATTAAATACCTAGAAAGTGAATTAGCAAACATCAATCCCGAAGTTGATGCTGAATACTATGTTTCAACTAAAACAACATTGGATAATTTAAAACTTCAGAAAAAATACGATGCCAATTCATGGCAAGTCACCATTGTTAATCGAGAAACCTACACATTACAAGATGAGATAAATCGTGCTAGATACATTTACCACGACGAAGAAGAAGCAAGTCAAGCTGAAGCTAAACTCGCTAAAATTGTTGCTAAATTAAATAGTGATAAATGGGAAGACTTTGTAAACGACGAAATTACTGAAACTAAAGCTATCATCTCTTCTCTTAAAGCTGAAGAGGATATTACGACTAATAAAACAGACTTAGCTGAAATTTCTAAAAATATTAAAATAAATGAAAACCATCTTGAATCATTACAATATCGTTTAGATAATGAACTTCCATACGGTGATGATTATTTAAATAACGCCCTAGTAACCAAAGAATCCGCCTATCAACAACTATTAAATTTTACCGATGTTGAAAACTTAAAAGGCAATGCCAAAAATGAATATCAAGAAGCTAAAAAAACTCTTGCAATGAATGAATACATTTTACAAAACAAAGAAGATATAAATGCCTATAATACTTCTCGATCAATTATAATGGAATTCTATAATAACTACTTCTTCTTATTTCTTATAATCGTTGTAATGATAGCTGGTACAATTATCAGTGATGAATTTAATAAAGGAACCATTAAAAACCTTCTCATCAAGCCTTATACCCGTATTAAAATCTTCTTTTCTAAATATCTTACTGCAATAATTATGTTACTTTTAAGTATTGTAGTCATTGCTCTTCTTCAATTAATTATTGGTGGTATATTCCTAGATTTTAGTTCTTTATCAGTTCCGGCAGTAGTTTATAATTACACAACTGAATCAATAGAAATAGTTAGTTTATTTAGGCATTTTATAAATATTACCATAGCGTCTCTTCCCGAATTAATAATTTTACTAACCATTGCTTTTACAATTAGCACACTATTTAATAACTCAGCTATCGCCATTGTCTTGACAGTATTTACCTATCTAGGCACAACCATTGTAAGCGAAATAGCTGTTTACACCGATAATAAAATACTTCGCTTAATTCCAACTCTTTATTGGGACTTCAATTCGTTCCTTTATGGTGGTACCTCACCATACGAGAATGTCACACTAACATTGTCAATAGCAATTTGTGTAGTCTTCTTAATAGCAATGCTAGTACTTGCTACAGTTTACTTCAAAAAAGAAAATATCAAGAATATTTAATTTTAAAATTTAAAAATATGGTATAATAAGAATAGGTGAATACTATGAAGAAAGTCGTTATTGTCCTAGCCATTATCTTTCTTATTACATCCATATTTTTCTTTTTAACCCCACACAAAAATAGTGGAAAAAGTGAAAACCCATCCCACCCGAAAGCCGAAGTTGACATTGCTAAAATCATCGCTGAAAATCTAGGTTCAGAATACGAAACATATGATATCAACGATAATTACTTAAATGCTTACAATACTGAGAAATCTCTCATTTTTGATACCAAAACGGGTGAAGTAAAGACTATCGAATCAATGTTAGGAGCTACTGCTTATAACACATTTAAAGAAGAATTGAACCATCAAATATCTATTAAATATCCCAAATTTATTTCGGATGTTTTAATTACCAATACTGGTAATAATCGCTATACCTTTAACGAAGATGGTATTTTAGTAGAGTTTAAAGACTATACCATTACTCCAGCTATTACTGAAAAACTCGATGTAACTTTGATTTGTAAAAATATTCAAAATATTTTCAATGCTCAATGTAAAGTACAGGACAATGATGACTATAATGAACCTAAATTAGATCCCAATAAACCAACCATTGCTTTGACATTTGATGATGGGCCAAATAACAATACTAAAGTTGTAGTTAATTCTTTACTTGAAAATCACGCCGAAGCCACATTCTTTATGTTAGGTAAGAATATGTATTCATATGAGTCAATGGTAAAATTAGTCCACGATAGTGGGATGGAAGTAGGTTCTCACACTTATGATCATCAATACTTGACTAAAATAGATGAGCAAGCTCAGCTTAAAGAAGTAAATGATACCAACAATGCTTATAAATCTATAACTGGCGATAATATCAAACTAATCCGTGCTCCATATGGTTCAAGTACTAAAGAAATTCGGGAAAATATTAATATGCCATTTATTCAATGGTCAGTGGATACCGAAGATTGGCGCTTAAGAAATACTGAAAAAGTTGCTGAATATGTCGTCAACAATGTTAATGATGGCGATATTGTTCTTCTCCATGATATTCACGCGACAACTGCTAATGCCGTTGGAATATTTTTACCAGAATTATATGCCAAAGGTATCCAAGTCACAACTGTATCTAAACTTGCCGAATTAAAAGGTTATAGCTTAACTAACGGTCTTTTGTATCGAAGCTTTAAAAAATAGCATCACTATCATCAATATTACCATCAGTAATTGCTGAATAAAGTAATATTGCTCCACCAATTAAAAACAAAACATTA
>CANQIR010000094.1 GCA_947624095.1 uncultured Bacilli bacterium | reverse complement strand
GTTCATTATGACAAAAAGAGAAGCATCTCTATTTATTATAATCCTACTATTATTCTTCATAGTAATCACCTTATTATTTAGATAATAAAAACATCTGATCTCAACAATCGTTGATTTCAGATGCAATCCATAAGTGATAACATCTGATTCCTACAATCAAATGTATCCTTTTTTATTTTATTCAAGTTTCCTTGACATATTCATAATAACATAAAAAACAACGTTTTTCAAATTCTATATTTTTATGTTATACATCCTCAAATTATAAATAGTTGTATTTTCAAAAATAATTCCTTCTTTCTTTTGATTGAAACAAGAACTTATCTATGTAAAACTAATACATAGAAAAAAGTTCCTTTCGTTGGTGATTTTTTCCTAGGAGTATAACTCCGACCTTAACTTGTTGTAGCAGGTTAAGTATTTTTTTATTTTCTATCAATTTCTTTTTTATTTTTAAAATCAATTGCATTTTTAGATGTAACTACTGGTTTTCCAATTTTCTTTTCAATATTATGCCTTGTTATTGCTGCTATTTCACCACCATCATGTGCATCAACTTTTAATGCTTTTAATCCTTTTGAATCATTTGTTCTATGAAGTTCAGTAGTTGTAACTTCCGCTAAAGTTGTTAGAGCCAGCTCTAATGGAGACATATTATCTCTTAAATTTTGCTTTCTATCTAAATGTTTAATATTTTTGTGTTGATTAGTTGTAATTCCAAATGTACCATTACTTATTTCGTTTGTAAGAATTGCAAATTCTCTTTGCTCAGTTATTCCCCGTTTTTTCCATTCATCAGTTAATTCGTTTCTAGCGGGAATACCCTTAATTCTTGCATTTACCCATTCTTCACTATATCCCTTATTTAAATATGTTTGTCTAGCTCGTTCTATTGCAATAGATGGGTCAATAATTTCTTGTATTCTTTCTTCAGCTAATCTTGCAAACCATAATTTAAAAGGTTCAGCATTGGGACTAGGAATGCTTTGAATAAGTCTAAAAATAGTTTCTCTATTAGCACAATCGGTCATTCTCAATTTACCATCTTGTGCTACTAATTTCAACCGTCGACAATTTGTCGATAGTTCAGATAATTCTTCTTCTTCCATTCTTTTTTTTAACCTATACCAATAGTCATTTGGATTGGTGCTTTCGGTCAATATTTCAATAATATCAACAATTGAGTAATACCATTCTCCATTATATTCTTGTCTTCTTATTTTTCTGTTTTCAAACAATACTAATTCTTTATTATCTTCTAATTCATTCATTTTTTCACTTCCTCTCACAAATTTTCTTTTATAAATTTAATATATTTATCTGCCACATCTTCAATTATTCCCATAATATGGTTTTATTCCCGATTTTTTATACCATCTATATAAAAAATAAATTATTATACCGATAACTATACATATTAAATTAAACTTATTGTTACATAATAGACAAGCGCAAAATATATTCTCTGGTATTCCTAGTCTGTGGCAGAATATACATTGATGATTGTCTCTTTCCCAAACAATCAGTTTTACCTTTTTAGGTATCTCTAATGCTTTTGCTCTTTTTGATTTCATAAAAATATAGTTAGCAAAAATTACTCTAAAAAAGCCCGTATATACGGACTTCTGTAGTTTTATATGGTGTCCCCGAGGTGATTCGAACACCTGACCGACCGCTTAGAAGGCGGTTGCTCTATCCAGCTGAGCTACGAGGACGTTTCAACTGACATATAGAATTATATAATAAAAAAGATATTATTTCAAGTAGCAAAAAATAATATCCCTTGTCTCTTATAATTTAAAATTGTCGATTAAAGTATTGTTGACATTAAAATTAACTTCTTTAACATTCATATTATCTTTTAAAGATAAATATATCGTATACTTAACTTCCTCTAATATTTCATTACTATTTATATCACTTAATACATAATCATTAAAATTTAATGTTGCTGTCGATTCCTTAATTTCATAATCCAAAAGTTCCACCGAACTAGCTAGATAACTCATTAAATTACCTTGATAAATAGGGGAGCTTTTCAAACTTTCAATAACAATTTCCACCTTATTAGTATTATCATTATTAACCAAAGTTACAGGTACATAATAATAACTATCCTTAAATTTACTTAAATAATAAACTGTAGTCATCGAAGTATCTATAAAAGTATCCATATCATAAACTTTATTAATCCCAAAATTTCTATTTAAAGTAGCAGGTAACTTTTCTTTACTATTAGGTAACTTCGTTAATTGTTCACCCTCAATAAATATCATAATTTCCTTAACGTTTTCCTCTTCTGTTAATGAATATACAATACTTTCAATTAACTTACATTCATCCTTTTCTTTAACATTTAAAAATTCCTTTGAAAAATTTAGTTTCAATAATCCCTCATCAAGTGTAGCTTCCAGTAACTTTGTCCCCTCCGGAATTATCTGTTTAAAGCCATTAGGAATATAATCTTTCTTACTGCTGCCAATTGTCAAAGCCTCAATAATTTCCTTAATTCTTAAAATTTCATCCTGTTCCTTAATAATCATCTGCGTCCTTGCCACATACTCATTATTATCTACCAAATATATGGGACTTAGATCTGCTTCCACATAATTAATAGTTTGGGGAAACTCATCCTTTTTAGTTGGAAATAACCAGATAATTCCCACAATTACTAAAGCAATAGTAGCTATTGTTATTCTTCTTAACGAACTTTTCTTTAACATAAATAATTCCTCCTAACTAATTATATTTTTCCTAGTTAAAAATATACTAAAAAAAGTCGCCTAGACGACTTATAATTTAATTTCATTTAACCTAATTAACTCAACTATTGCTTGTGCTCGACCTTTTACTCCTAATTTTTGCATTACATTCGATACATGATTACGTACAGTTTTTACGCTAATACCTAGAGCATCGGCAATTTCCGTTGTCGATTTATTGAGAATCAGTAAATCAAAAACTTGTTTTTCTCTATTAGTTAAAATCCAATTCTTCATAAACTCTCTCTCTTTCTATATTATCCCTCATTGTATTTTATGTCCACATAAGAATAGAGTGAGTTTCTTTGCCTATAAATTATTGAAATTTCACTGTAATAAATCTTTTCGTTTCAAATTCACTTTGCACTATCCTAATTATTTTATTCGCAAGTTCCGTATTATGTTCCCCGCTAGCAACAACTACATTTACTTGCTCCCCATTGATTTTTACAAAAGCTTCATAATTAACGGCTTGCTTAATATTTTCCTGTAATTTTTCTTCTAATCCCTTATTCGTATTTATTGTTACTAATTCCTCATAAGCTACATTCTTATCTTCTACACTAGCAGTTTCACTAAGTAATATCGTTTGTAATTCTTCCATTCTTTCTAATACTTTTTCATCTTCCGTAACTCTTAAAGCTACCAAGGCACTACTTTCACTAACTACTGTTTGAGTTTCTACCACATCCGTGTCATTAATATTTTCCATACTACTATCTGGCATTGTAACATAATAGATAGTTAAAACTAATATCAAACTAAATAAAGTCACAAACCATAAATTTCTTTTATTTATCATATTCTTCCTCCCGTTATTTCATTTTAATCATATGAATAATAACTTAAAATATGCTTTTCATTTACTAATTTTAAAAAATTTATTATAATTATGACAGGTGAATAATTATGAAAAAATTAAAATATCTAACCTTTGCCTTTCTGAGTTTCTTTACTCTTAAATTATATCCTCTGGCCGCTAATGCCAAATTAGGTTTTTGTCAAGAGAGTGGGGTAAAGCGAGTTTTCCAAATCTTAGGTTATGCTCTCTATATTTTAAAAATAGCAGTCCCAATTTTATTAATTATTTATGGTATCATTGATTT
>CANQIR010000093.1 GCA_947624095.1 uncultured Bacilli bacterium | reverse complement strand
CTTACAGTTTTATTATAATATATTTTTTCAAAAATAAAAAGACCATTGACAAAATTTCTTTTGTCAACAGTCTGAAAGACGAGTAGATCGTCTTTTAAGCTGCTTGTTTTTCGGTATCTTCTTCGTGATGAGTACAATGTTCGCAGTTGCCGTTACATTCAGCTTGAGCTTCTTCATTATTAGTAGTTGGGGGTTCTTCAGTTTCCACAATACTAATAGCACTAGTTGGACACGAATCAATAGCAGTATGAAGAGCATCACTTTCTAAATTTTCATTAGATATTGCCATAGAAGTTCCAGCATCAGAAAAATCAAAATGTTCATTATCTAGAGCTACACAGGCACCGCAACCAATACAAGCATTGGGATTAACGGTTAATTTTTGCATATATTTATCAACTCCTAATATTATTATAATATATGATTGACAAAAATAAAATAAAAAAACTCCTCAAAAGAGGAATAATATGTTATGATTATGCTAAGGAAGTGTTGTAAGATGGCCAGTAGAATGAATAAGTATTATGATGAAGAAACACAACTACCTAGTAGACAAGCAAAGAATATGGAATTATATCGGGAAATTAATATGACGGAAATTGAGGATTTTAATTTAAATTCTAATATTTCGATTTTGGATGATAATAGTGATCAAAAGAATATAGATATTCAAAAAGTTAGGGAAATATTAAAGAAAAGATATGAACAAGAACCTAAGAGTAAGAAAATTGCTGATTATGAAGAAGAAGCTTATACTGGTTTAAATTTAGATGAGACACGCGATTATGATATAAATGCGATATTGGAGAAAGCTAAAGAGAATAAAGAAGTTAATTATGAAGTTGATAGATTAAAAAAGATTAGAAATACCCAGTTTGATATTTTGAATAGTTTGGATATTGAAACAAATGAGGGGAATGAAGAGAAACAAACTGATCCGGTAAGTAATGAGCAAGCAAATTTGATGAAATTAATTGATACAATTACTTCTAAAGAGTTGAAAAAAGAGATGGATGAGGATGAAGAAGATGATGATGACGAAGTAAATCCATTGGATATTTTGACCGATTTAAAGGGAACGGAGAATACAATTGTTGTACCGGGCGTTAAGGAAATGGTAAAAAATGATGAGGAAAAGACGGGAAATATTGAAATAGAAGAGGATACTGTAGAAGATAAGGTAGAGGTTAAAGAGAAAAGTGATAGTAAAGCTATAGAAAAGGCAGAGAAACCGGAGGAAAAAGAAAAAGTAGAGAAGGATGATTCTTTTGTATCGAAGTCTTTGATATTTACGCAGAGCGATTTTGAAGATTTTGAAGATTTAAAAGATGATAATAAAGCTGGGGGAATAGTAATTAAGATATTAACAGTGATAGTTATATTGGTATTGCTATTTGGAATAATATTTATGCTTAATGGGATTTTTGGTTGGGGACTATTTTGGCAATAGTTCTTTTTTTTGGCATAAAGTTTAATATGAGAAAGATGAAATTGGTAAATAGAACTGGCTTTCAGATTGGTAAATTGAAAATAAATATTGTTGGCTGGTTGATAATTTTGATAATTTTAGTGACTATGGCAATGATTAAATATGTGGGGAATGTGTTGACACCTAAAGTTAATGATTTGATTCTTTTTCGAGTGGATAGATTTATTAATAGTTCAGTAGTTAGTATTATGGATAATGAGGCGTTTACTTCTAATGACTTTTTAAATATTTTGAAAATTACTAAAAATAAGGATGATGAGATTATTAGTGTGGATTTTGATGCAGCTTATTCTTCGAAACTTATTAGGATAGCGACGGAGAAGATTAATGATGTAATTAATGATGTGGATAATGGTAGTGAGTTAGAAAATTTATTTGATTATGAATATGCAAAGAGTGGCGATGGAAAAATAATTGCGTTTGTTCCTTTGGGAATGTTGTCGGATTCAGTTTTCTTGGGGACACTTGGGCCAAAAATACCGGCAGAAATTACGGTGATGAGTGATTATTATTCAACGTTTGAATCACAGATAAAGAATTATGGAGTTAATACGATATTAATAGAAATATATCTAAATATATACGTTACTAATGTAATTTTGCTTAATTTTAATGAAGCACGAGAAAGTAAGGTTTATACTCTTTTGGTGGCTTCAAAGGTGGTAAATGGACGGGTGCCAGAGTATTACGGAAATATGATAAGTACAACTTCACCACTTGTTACTAACGGGGAATAATGTTATTATTATAATTGTGATGTAGAAGAAGGTGCGAAAATGAAAGTACAAGTAAATGGTAGAGATTATGAAGTGGTTAAAAATTTTCGAGATGGAATTGATGATGTAGATTTTGATGAAGTAGTTACGGAATATTTTGAGGATTTTGACTATATTTTTGGTGATTGGGCTTATGGGAAGGTAAGACTTAAGGGTTTTTATGAGAGCACAAATCCGAAAGTGAAAAGGATTAATGATATTGCTGGATTGGATAAGTATATTGATGAGTTTTGTGCTTATGGTTGCAGATATTTTTTAATAAAAAAGTGCTAACTTGGTTGAAAACTGGATAAGATTTTGCTATAATTTGGTATAGATTAGAATAAGAGGGATTTGCTATGGCTGATAAGTTAGCTATTACGAAGGAAAATGGCGAAAATATAAATGCAGAGCTTGTCTCATGTTTTGCTATTCCTGATATTCAAAAACATTTTGTAATTTCAACACTTAACGAGATTGATCCGAATGGGTTGGTTGTTTTGAACGTGAGTGAAATTATTAATAATAAATTAGCTAAAGTTATAAATGACGATGATTGGTCTAGAATCAAGCAAGTTATGCGGAGTATTATTAGTAATTCTTCGGGGACTTTTAAATATTTACCAGCAATGGCGGCGATTAATGCGGGGATTGAATATACTAGAAATATATCAGTTCAGGGAGTTGCTAAGGATCAATTGGTAAAAGATTATTATGAGAAAAAACCAGGTGGTGAAGTTGGCGGGACGACTGCTAAAGTAGAGGAAGTAGTAAATGAAGCACCAATGAATCCGGCTTTAGGAAATGTGCCAGTGGCGGCCGGAACAAGCGAGGTAGCACCAGGAATTGTGGAAGTACAGAGTCAAGGATTGGATGATGATTTAGGGAAGCCTGATTCTAATGTTATAACAATAGATAGTACGCCAAAAGCTACTAATCCGGGAGATTCTGGTGACAGTACGGTTAGTCAAGTTTTTGGTAATGTTCCTGTATTTCCGGAGGCTCCAGCTAGTCCGCCGATTGAAGCTGGCCAGGTAATAGCGAATAATGATAGTAGAGTTAGTGAAGGAAGTATTAATGTGAATCCTGGTCCGGTGGTAATGCCAGAAATGAATAATTCTAATATGAGTAATGTTAATAATCAGGGAATGCAAAATCCAAATTTAATGTCAGCGCAACAGCAATTTATGAATTCGACACCGCAGGCAGCAATGATGCAGAATCAGAATCCAATGATGAATTATGGAAACGCCGGTATGGCATCAATGCCAAATGGAGTGATGGCACCAAATCAGCAGTTTGGGAATGGCGCTAGTGGCTATAAGAGTGTCGATCAAGTGATTAACGATGCGAAGAATATGTTTATGGATAATGCAATAAATATGGCAAATGCGATATTTGCTAATGTAGCTGATAGTTTAAGAGCTAAAGAAGAGGAATTAAGAAATCGAGAAATGATGTTAGCTCAAAGAGAGGCTATGTCTCAGCAAACGATGATGCAACAACCAATCGTAAACGGGATGAATCAGATGCCATATGGTGGAATGATGCAAAATTATTATAATGCCAATCAGTATATGGGTGGGCAAAAATAATATAAATGGTAAAACACAAGTTATAGGTTCTTGTGTTTTTTTATATAATTAATTATGAAAAAAATTATTGAGG
>CANQIR010000092.1 GCA_947624095.1 uncultured Bacilli bacterium | reverse complement strand
ATATATTCGATTGTGTAAGTCCCACCAGACTAGCTAGACACGGTCATGCAATGACAAAATACGGTAAAATAAATATTAAAAATGCCAAATATAAAAGAGATTTCACTAAATTAGACGAAAACTGTGATTGCTATACTTGTCAAAGTTATACCAAAGCCTATATCCATCATCTAATTGCTGTCAATGAAACCTTAGGTCAAAGATTATTATCTATCCATAATATACGTTTTCTTATTTCTCTAACAGAAGAGTTGCGTAAAGCTATTAAAAATGATAATATATTAGAGTATAGAGAAGAATTTATTAGTAATTATTATGGTGGTAAGGATGGAAGTAAAAAATAAAATTTTAATTTATGGAACAATTATTGCAATTATTTTAATTATCAGTATTTATTCCTTTGTCTTGGTATATCTTGATCATCAGGATAAAAGATATTTAGTAATGGAAAAAAAGGTTACAGAAGCAGCCTTAAAATGTTATAACGAAAATTCTTGTTCCAATGAAACAATTAAATTACAAGAATTATATGATAAATCTTATTTATCTAATATTGTAAATCCCAAGAATAAAGAATACTTAAATCCTGAAAGTATCATCATTATCCATAAAGATAATAATACTGCCGAACTCCAAATAGCTTAAAAGAGCTATTTTTTATTTATTCCCAACATCGAACCTACTATACTACTTAAAATCAATACGACATAATAAATAACTTTACTTAGTTTAAACCTAAAGCCAAAGAAAATAAAACTAAGTATTAACATAATTAAAACTGCTCCAATACCAATCTTAAGTCCTGCTATATACCCCTTACTACTAGCTCTTTTCCCAGCCCGGTAACCAAATATAAAGAAAGTTCCTACTACTCCTAAAAGAAGTAATATTGTAATAATTTTAGAAGACATATTACTAAAATAACTAATTGTGCTAACTAATAAAGTAATTATTAAAACAGTTACAGCAAAATAGCCGGCTTCTTTTAACCATAATTTCCAATTTTTCATTTTTATCACCTACTAAATTCTATGGTTATGTTTAAAATTGTATGAAAAAGAACATAATAAAAATAGGTGATTCATATGCAAATAATAAATATTGTTTTTCGAACTATCTTTTTTTATTTCTTCATAACTATCGCTTACCGGATAATGGGTAAAAGAGAAATTGGTCAATTAGGAATTATTGATTTAATTGTTTCTATTTTAATTGCTGAATTAGTGGCCATTAGCATTGAAAATATTAATGATTCCATCTTTAATACTATCATGCCAATAAGTGCTCTAGTCCTTTTAGAACTACTACTAGCTTATATCTCTATTAAATCCAAAAAAATTCGTTCTACTCTAAGTGGTAAACCATCAGTCATTATCAAAAGTGGTAAAATTAATTACCAAGAAATGGTTCGTCAAAGATATAGTATGGATGACTTATTACTTTCTCTAAGGCAAAAATCTATTAAATCAATAGAAGATGTCGAATACGCTATTCTAGAACCTAATGGTAAATTATCTATCTTTGAATATAACTTTCTCAAACTTCATACCAACTATCCAATGCCTCTAATTCTTGATAGTGATATTCAATATAACACCTTAAAAACCATACACAAATCTAAATCCTGGTTATTAAATAATCTCCAAAACGAAGGCTTAAAAGTTGAAGATATCTTCTATGCTTTCTATAAAGGTAATAAAATCTTTATTATTCGAAAAAATGATTTAATAACTAAAAGTTAATTACTTACCAAAAATACTTTAACATTCGTTAAGGTATTTTTTTATCATTATAAAATCTAAAACTACAATAAATATAATATTGATTATCTCGGCATAGCACAAAGCCATTACACCATATCTTTTAAAAGCTAAAATACACATTGCTGCTAATTTTACCAATACTCCCCAAATGCTTATCTCCGTCGATAACTTAACTTTGTCAATTGCTACTAGCACACTAGAAAGCGGTGCTTCTAAATAAAATAACACAAAGAATGGTGCTAATACTCGAATATAATCTTCGCCATTACTAGTATGATACAAAAGTTGTAATAGTTCCTGTCTAAAAAACCAAATACCCATCGAACATCCAAAACCAATAACTAAAGCAAAAATAATTCCTTGTCTTAACCTTCTTTTCACCATTGTCATATTTTTCTGACTATAAAATTGGGTAATCTCTGGTAACAGTGATTGAGCAATAGCATTAATAAAAAATGAAGGCATTAAAAGTAAAGAAACACTATAAGCATTATAAAATCCATATTGCATTGTTATTTCACTACGTGAAAATCCGCCAGCTAATAAAATATTTGTTAATAAAATCGGTTCAAAAAAATAACCAATATTCCCAACTAATCTCCCAAATACCGAAGGTATAGAAATAGTCATTAATTCCTTTGAAGTATCTAAATTAGGTTTCAGTTTCGTTAAATCTAACCATTTCTTCTTCGGTAAAAATAAACTTAACACCACTATTGAGGTAATCTCCGTAATAATATTTATCACTATCAAAAACTTAATACCAGTAATTAATCCTTTATTCACGAAAATTGGTAAAATATATAAAATTAAAATAATTCTGATAATTTGTTCAATGATATTTGAAATCGCATTAGGTAACATATTCTGTTTACCAAAGAAGTATCCTTTAATTACACTAGAAATTGAAATAAAAGGTAAAGTTAAACTGCAAATAATTAGTAGATAAGTGAGTCTTACATCCTTTAATAAACTACCAGCAATAAATTTACTACTAAATAACATCGCCCCAATAACTAAGATATTAACCAGTAACATTATTGCTAAAGCTGAAGATAAGATCCCTCTTGCTCTTCTTTTTCTTTCTGCTACACACTTACTAATCGCAAAAGGCATACTAAGTATAGCAAAAGTAAGCAATAAAGAGTAGGTTGGCATTACTAAAGAATAGATACTAACGCCTTCATCCCCAATTGCTTGCGTATAAAGAATTCTCGTAATCATTCCTAAAACCTTTGTCGCTAGCCCACTAATTATCAATATTAATGTTGACTTAATAAATTTATTCTTCATATATTCTCCCTTTTATAAATTCCAAAAATGTTATATAATTAAATATATGTGAAAAAATAAAATTTAAGGTGATTTTATGGACGAATTACGTTTTTCAAGTATCGAAGAATTATATCAAAGAGTCTTACCCGCTCTAACTTCCAAAAGAAGAGAATTAGCTTATTATCATTACAGTTATATAACTGAAGAAGACATCTGGGATTATTTAAAAGAAAATAAATGGGTTAATCGAAATAACTTAACTCTTTACGATATAATTGATGATATCTTTCATACTGATAACGAAATAATTGATGAATACGTTCATAAAAAACATTTAAACATAAAGGAGTCTAACTAAAATGAACAACCAAAATCCAATCATAACCTACGATGATTTAATGAATAAACTAGTTGGTAACATCACCAAACAAGAAGAATTAGATATGATTAGAAAAGCTTATGACTTTGCTTGTCTTAAATATGCGGGTAAGAAACGCTTAAGTGGTGATGATTATATTAATCATCCAATGAATGTCGCTTATATTCTTGCCGATTTACACGTCGATTATATAACTATTGTTGGAGCCTTACTTCACGAAACCTTAAACCATACACCAACTACTAAAGAAGAACTGGAAAATGAATTTGGTAATGAAATAGCTAAAATTGTTGAAAGCATCAGCCGTATTAATCGTTTAGAGTTAACCGATGATAAAGAAGCTTCCGCTTCCCATTTACGTAAAGTCTTAGTTGGTCTAGCCGAAGATGTTCGTGTTCTTTTTATTAAACTAGCTGACCGTCTTCATAATATGCGAACCGTTTGGGCACTTGAACCAGAAAAACAAAAAAGTAAAGCTCATGAAACTATGGATGTA
>CANQIR010000091.1 GCA_947624095.1 uncultured Bacilli bacterium | reverse complement strand
TTTTAATGGTAATCTTGATTCTGTATCAACGATTATTCATGAATGTGGTCATAATATTCATAATCAATATGTTAAAGAAAATAATCCGATGCAATATCGTATGACCCCAAATATTGTGGCCGAGGTTGCTTCTTTAACTAATGAATGTTTATTATCTAGTTATTTAATGAAATATGGGAAAACTAAAGAAGAGAAATTAGCAGGGATTGTTAATATATTAGAAGTTATTGCTTCTAACTTATTTGGAGCTGTAAGAGAAGGTAAGTTAGAATTAATGATGTATGATGAAGTTAGAAATGGTTCATCAATTACGAAAGAATATATGGATAAGTTAACTTATGATTCAGTTAAGAAGTATTATGGTAAAGCTGTAAGAATGGATAAATATGTGAAGAATAAGTGGATTACAAGAAGTCATTATTTTATGCATTTTTATCTATTTAGTTATGCAATATGTATTAGTGTAGCTTCTAGTGTAGCTAGTAAGATATTAGCAGGGGATAAAGCAATGCTTAATAATTATAAAGAATTCTTGAAGTGTGGTGGCGATAAATGGCCAAGGGAAGCTTTTGCAATTTTAGGAGTTAATTTAGAAGAGAAAGATGTCTATGAAGAAGCAATTAAATATTTTGATTCTTTAATAGATGAATTTTATAAAATATATAACGAGGTGAGATAATAATGGCTAGTAAGAAAGATTATTATGAAACGTTAGGAGTTAGTAAAACAGCTACAGATGCAGAAATTAAGAGTGCATTTAGAAAGCTAGCTAAACAGTATCATCCAGATGTTAATAAAGATCCAGGAGCTGAAGAAAAGTTTAAAGAAATTGGGGAAGCTTATGCAGTATTAAGTGACCCAGATAAAAGAAAAGCTTATGATCAGTTTGGTAGTGCAGCTTTTGATGGTAGTGCTGGTGGTGGTTATGGTGGATTCGGAGGATTTGATCCGGGTGATATAGATTTAGGTAGTATATTTGATGATTTATTTGGTGGTAGTTCTTTCTTTAGTGGATTCGGTGGTGCTAGAGGTTCTAAAGCAAGGGCGCAAAAGGGTGCTGATTCACTTGTAAAAGTTAATTTAACTTTTGAAGAAGCAGTATATGGTTGTGAGAAAGCAATTGATATAGACTTAACTTGTGAGTGTGAAACTTGCCATGGTAAAGGTGGTCACGGTGAAAAGCGGTGTAATACTTGTGGCGGCAGCGGCCGAGTAGTTACCCAACAAAGAACGATGTTTGGTGTTTTCCAAAGTCAGACTACTTGTCCAGATTGTGGTGGAGCTGGTGTTACTTTTGAAGAAACTTGCCGAGATTGTAGAGGTAAGGGAGTTGTTACTAAGAATAAAGAAATTGAAATTAAGATTCCAGCTGGGGTTGATAATGGATATCAATTAAGAATATCTGGTAAAGGTAGTGCAGGAATTAATGGTGGGAGAAATGGCGATATTTACTTTGAATTTAGAGTAAAAGAACATCCATTATTCAAAAGAGATGAAGATGATATCAATATTGAAGTACCAATTACAATTACAGAAGCTATATTTGGAACTAAAAAGGAAATACCTTCTTTAGATGGTAATGTAGTTTTAAATATTGAAGCAGGTAGTCAAAGTGGTGATAAGTTACGATTAAAAGGTAGGGGAGTAGCAAATCCTAATAGTGGTCGTAAAGGGGATATGTATGTTACTTTAAAAGTTATTACTCCAACAAGATTAGATCGTAAACAAAAAGATTTATTAAAAGAATTAGCTGATACGGAATTAGATAATAGTAGTGAATTTAAAACATTTAAGAAGTATCTATAAAATAAATAAGTTGACATTGTGTGAATTATATGATAATATTTATAAGTATGAAGGAAACTTCATAAAATAAAAAAGGAAGCATTCAATTTTTGCATGTTGAATGCCTACCCTGTATAATTAGAGTTTGGCATTTAAGGATTGATTTAGTCAATTCTTAATACCTATTTTTTGTCATTTTATATTGTTAATAGCAAAATAATTGCTATAAGTTTTAAAACGTTGAATTACTTTCTGTAAATGCTATAAAGTGTTACTTAAAGTAATTCAACAAAATGTGAGTTGTTAAAAGCCTATTTCAATTTAGAATAAGGCTTTTTTGATATAAAAATGTGCTAGTTGACTTTGAGTGAAACTTGTGATAAGATGTATATGTATGGAGGAAGCTTCATAAAATAAAAAAAGGAAGTGTTCAGCTTAGTGTGTTGAACACCTACCAATTTATCTTTGGTTTATGGCGTCAAGAGATTACTTAAGTAAATCTCAAGCGCCTTTTTTGTTTTTTGAGTCACAGCGATGTCAATAACATTATGATAATTAATAGTTTTAAAAAGTCTAACAAAAAAAGTTTATTATCCATTAATCATCACCTCATTTCTTTTTCAAGATAGAGGTTGGCGCTCAATAGCTTTATTTTGAAAAATATAATTCACCAAATACTTAATTTGCTTTTAAAATAGTCTAGTTGACTTTACGTGAAACTTGTGATAATATGTATATATATGAAGGAAACTTCATAAAATAAAAAAGGAAGCATTCAATTTTAGTATGTTGAATGCCTACCAATTTATAGTTAGGTCGGCATTTAAGGATTGATTTGATCAATTCTTAATGCCTATTTTTTTGTTATCTTATATTGTTAATAACAATAAAATGATAACTAATAGTTTTAAAATTTTGATAATAAAAATTTTGTTACTCATAGTCATCACCTCCTTGATGGAGGTAGGCATCAACATTGAATTACTTCCTATAAACATTATATCATTCTACCTAGAGTAAATCAGCTATAAATTTACTCTAGGTATATTTTAAAATAAAATATTAGTTATAATGTTAGTTATATGTAATGGAACTATACAGTTGTTATTTTTATTATAGACTTATTAAAAAATAAATGATAAAATGAAAATATAGGAAGGCTAGGAAATCTTGTAAATGAAGTTATCATTTGGTTACTAGAATGGTTAATTTATAAGATTTTACAGGATTTAGGATTCAAGAAATGGGGCGCTAATAATGAAGGAATTTGTTCCAGATAAAGAACTAAAGAAAAAAGAAAAGAAATTCAATGTTGGTCGTTTACTTATATCGTCAGCAGTTTTAGTGGTAGCAACATATATTGGGTTAAGTCATTCTGAGTATGCAATCAAAGCTGAAGATTTAGTAGTTGTTAATGCGAAAGTTGGGACGTTTAGTAAGGGAACGCCAGGTACTGGGGTTGTGGAAGAGATTGTGGATACAACTAAGGTAGCTAAGGACGATCCAGATCATAATCCAAGATACATAGGAAAAGATCCAGATAATTACGTAACATTTAATGATGAAACTTGGAGAATCATCGGGGTATTTAATACTTACGTATGTAATGATAGTACAACCGGAGTGTTAGACAGTTATAAATCCAGCTCCGCTTGTAAACAAGAGAAATTATTGAAGATAATAAAAAGTGAATTTTTATCCACATCACTAGCGTGGGATTCAAGTAATAAAAATAATTGGAGTACAGCAACATTACAGACATCATTAAATAACGATTATTTTAAAAAAACTGGAAGTTATTCATCTAATGGTTTAAATCCAACAGCACAAAGTATGGTAGCAAATGTAGTGTGGACACTAGGAGGACCTGGAAGTGAATATAGCAGTAGTCAAGGAACAGCACAATATTACTATAACAAAGAAAGAAGTGAAACAGTATATTCTGGAAATCCAAAAGCATTTGTAGGTAAAGTAGGATTAATGTATCCAAGTGATTATGGCTATGCCACGGGAGGAAGTACTTCAACAACAAGAACAACGTGTTTGGCAAAAGAAATGTATAACTGGGATAGTTTAAGCGATTGTTATAATAACGATTGGTTATTTAACTCGAGTAACTGGCAATGGACT
>CANQIR010000090.1 GCA_947624095.1 uncultured Bacilli bacterium | reverse complement strand
CTGTATTTGCTGATGTTGGCGTTACTATCATTGCCGTTCTAAATGCCCTCAGAGCCTTAAATATAAAAGAAGCCTAACTAGAATATATCTTCTAACTCCTTTACTTTTTCCATAAATTTATCATTTATATGTTATACTCTTAATAGAAGGTGATTTCTATGAGTATTATTATCGTTCTTATTTTTATATTACTTCTAGCTTTATGTCTATTTATTTATTATAAAAGAAATACCATTAAAAATATCTATTCGGTTATTACCAATATCTTAACATTTATTATTACTATTATTTTTACCAAGTTAATTACGCATCCCATAAGTCAAAGCTTGACACCCAAAGTCGTTGATTTAATCAAGAGTTCTTTAAATATCTCTAAAGAAGAGTGGGCTAGTAGTCCATCTCTAGATACTATAAGTGATTTCTTTATTACTATAGTAATTGGTATTATTAGTTTTATCTTAATATTTACGTTCTTATATATAATTAACCATTTAATTAAACGCTTTGTATTTAAACATATTCAAAAAGCTTCTTATCAAGAATACTCAGCGAGTATTGTCCCAGTTAATCTAGCTTTAGGAATTATAACGTTTTTCTTAATAACCACTGCCTATATCTATCCCGTTGCTACAGTGGCTGATATCGTAAATTATGGGGTTAAAGAAACTAATTACCAACTACCTAAAAACTTAAAATCTATAGCTCGTAATCCAATTTTCTCTCTTTATTCTAACACTGGTAGTAAGATCCTCTTTAATCAAGTAACTAGCATTTCTCATCGTGATAATTTTACTACTACTGATGAATTAGAAGGTCTTCTTACCATCGCCTTTGCTTTTGCCAATATGTCAGATACTAGTAATGCCTTAGTAATTAAAGAAACAATGTCTAATACTTATCTAATTCCCAACTTTGTTAGTGATATTATCTCTACTGCTGCCACTCGTTGGCAAAATGGTGAATCCTTTTTAGGAAAAACTATCACTATTCCCGAAAATAAAAGTAAAAATCTTTATATTGATGTTCTTGGTATCTTAAGTAATTGGGAAAGAGAAAATCTAATTGCTGATGTTGATACTGTCTTTAAATTATATAAAATCCTTGACCGTAATAAAATTATTGAAGATAAAAAAGCTCTAATTACTGCTATTTCCGATAACGAATTTAATGAAAAATTATTCCTCTGTCTATTTGATAATAATGACTTTCGGGTAATTCTTCCAACCTTTATTAACTATGGTATGTCTACTATCTTAGAAGGATTAAATATTAATACAGATCAAGAATTTATCTACCTATATGACTTCCGTGATATGACTGATGAAGATATCAAAAATGAAGCTCGTTATTTTACCATTACCATTAACTTAATTAATGAATTAAAAACTTTTAATGCCAATACTGTTACTGCTGATGATTATACAAGAATCGTTAATGATTTAGCTGAAATTAAAGATAGTAAAATATTGAGTAGTATAGTTTATAATGTCATCTATCAATTAGTTGAAAATATAGCTCAGGTGAAAAGATAATGTCTATAGAAAAAGAAATATTTAAAAAAAGTACCCTTATTCCTGAAAAATTACTGGCTTATGGTTTTCAAAAACAAGCTAATCAATATGTCTATTCTAAAAATATTCTTCATAATACTTTTAAGATAACTATTAATGTAAATAAAGAAGTAGAAGGTCACATCTATGATTTAGCTTTTAATGAAGAATATTATAATTATCGTAATTTAGATCTTAATGGTGAATTTGTTAGTCAGATAAGAGAAGAATTTAAAAGTCTTTTACTCGATATTAAAGATAAATGTAGTACAACTTCCTATTTTGTTACTAAGCAAGCTAATCGTCTTACTAAACTTATCTATGATAAATATAAAGATGTCCCTGAATTTCTTTGGGACAATAAAGATGATGCTGGGGTATTTCGTAATTCCAAAAATAAGAAATGGTATGGACTTATAATGCGTATTACTAAAGATAAAATTACTACTGGTGATGGCTTAATAGAAATATTAAATCTTAAATTAAATCCCGGAAAAATCCTTGAATTAACTAAGTTACCCGGTTATTATAAAGCTTATCATATGAATAAAATCCACTGGCTTACAATTATCTTAGATGATACAATATCTGACAAAGAGATAATGCAATATCTAATTGAAAGTCATCAATTTACTGAAAAGTAGGGGATTACTATGATTTTAAATGTAAGTGGTCGAACTGATATTTGTGCCTTTTATAGTGACTGGTTTATGAATCGCTATCGCGCTGGTTTTGTTGATGTGCGTAATCCTTTTAATCAAAAACTAGTTAGTCGAATTAACTTTAATGATGTTGATGCTATTTTATTCTGTACTAAAAATCCTATACCTATTTTAAAATATTTAAAAGAAATTAAAAAGCCAATCCTCTTTCATGTCACCTTAACTCCGTATCATCAAGATATTGAACCTAATGTTCCATCTAAATCTAAAATAATTACTGCTATCAAAGAATTATCTTCAATAGTTGGTATCGATAATTTATATGTTAGATATGATCCAATCTTTCTAAGTCCCAAATATAATCTAACTTATCATATTAAAGCATTCACTAAAATGTGTACTTTATTAGATGGGTATGTTAATAAAATTATTATTTCCTTTATTGATGATTATCAAAATGTTCGTAAGAATTATCACATATTAAACTACCGTGAATTTACTACGGAAGACTATGCTACTATCGGTAGGGAATTTAGTACTTGTGCTAAACTACATAATATGACTGTCCAAACTTGCTTTGAAGAACATAACTTGACAGAGTATGGCTTTATTAGTGGCGAATGCATTTCCCACGAAATAGCTTATATTTTAACAGGTAAAAAATATTCTGACTGGCAAGCTCGTAAAGGTGGCAAATGTCATTGTGTGCAAACAGTCGACATAGGAGTTTACAATTCTTGTAATCATCACTGTAAATATTGTTATGCTAACTATGATGAAAGTAAAATAAAAATTAATATGCAAGAACACGATCCCAATAGTAGTTTACTAATTGGTCAACTAAAAGAAGATGACATCATTAAACCTAGAACTAAATAAATAGGTGATAATTTTTTGTCATAAAGTTTTTCTATAGATTTATGAAGTAATAAGTGCTAAAATAAAAATATAGAAAATATGGAGGTCTTGAAGATGAAATTAACAAAACGCAAACTGGGGGGGGGTACTTTATAATAATCCACAAGGGATAAGTACCAATTTAGAAACAGGTTTGGCAAACCAGAAATGGGGTGCCAAACAATGAAGGCATTTAACCCAAGTAAGGAATTAAAACCAAAAAAATATAAAAAACTTAAAATAGCAATCCCAATTATAATAGCAGTAATTATATCTATTATGATTGGTCGTAGTTTAGCTAATTATAGCGTACATTATGAATTACAAGTAATAGATGCTGTAGTAGGTGAATTTAGTAAGGACCTTAATTTATCTAAAGAGTGTAGTGGTCAAGCTGCAGGAGAGTGTCTATCCCAATTAGGAGAGGATAAATACGGTAATCAAATAGCTAAAGATACATCTGCAGATCATAATCCAAGATACATAGGAGCTACGCCTGATAACTATGTAGAATTTAATGGGGAAACTTGGCGGATTATCGGGGTATTTAATACCTATGTATGTAACGATAGTACAAGCGGAGTAATGGATGATTATAAATCAAATACAGCTTGTAAAACAGAAAAATTATTAAAAATAATAAAAAGTGATTTTCTATCAACATCACTAGCGTGGAATTCAAGTGGGGATAATAATTGGAGTAACGCGACATTACAGCCATCATTAAATAACGATTATTTCAAAAAAACAGGGACATATTCATCTAATGGCTTAAACGCAACAGCACAAAGTATGGTGGCCAATGTAGTATGGACACTAGGTGGAC
>CANQIR010000089.1 GCA_947624095.1 uncultured Bacilli bacterium | reverse complement strand
CTTTAATAGCGGCTTGTACCATAATCTCATTTGGGATGAATAAGGTTGATATAATATATAACTAAGAATTCATTACAGAAAAATAGGGTTCTATCCTAAAATAGACCCCTTGCAAAAATGATTTAACATTTTTTTCTTGCGTAGTCATATTAACACATAATAATGATTATGTCAAAACTATTTTCTTCAAATATTGATTATTGTTGGAAGTTCCCGTTATATATACTAATGGGAAATAAGTTGTAGAAATTAACTGAACGATTAATATATCAAAAAAGACTAAGTTTCCTTAATCTTTAAGCTTGTTTTTCTTTAATAGCAGCTTGTGCAGCAGCAAGTCTTGCAATTGGTACTCTAAATGGAGAACATGATACATAGTTTAGACCTACTTGATGACAGAATTCTACAGAAGCTGGGTCACCACCGTGTTCACCACAGATACCTAATTTAAGATCTGGACGAGTTTCACGACCTAATTTTGCAGCCATTCTAACTAACTTACCTACACCATTTTGATCTAACTTAGCAAATGGGTCTGATTCATAAATCTTATTTTGATAATAAGCATCTAAGAATTTACCAGCATCATCTCTTGAGAAACCGAAAGTCATTTGAGTTAAGTCATTAGTACCGAATGAGAAGAATTCTGCGCTTTCAGCGATTTCATCGGCAAGTAAGGCTGCTCTTGGAATTTCAATCATAGTACCAATATGGTATTCCATATTTGAGCCTTTTTCTTTCTTAACTTGTTCAGCAGTTTCAATAACTATATTTTTAACAAAATCTAATTCTTTCTTTTCACCAACTAGTGGGATCATAATTTCTGGTGTAATATCATAACCATCTTCAGCGTGAACTTCAATGGCAGCTTCCATTAAAGCTCTAGTTTGCATTCTAGCTATTTCAGGATAAGTAACTGCTAAACGACAACCACGATGACCCATCATTGGGTTAAATTCGTGTAAATCAGCACATTTTTGTTTTAGATGTTCTACAGAAACATTCATATCTTTAGCTAAAGCAACTATATCATTTTCTTCAGTTGGTAAAAATTCATGTAGAGGTGGGTCAAGATAACGAACTGTCATTGGAAGACCTTTTAGTTCTTTATACATTGCTTTAAAGTCATTCTTTTGGAATGGAATTAATTCATTTAAGGCTTCTTCACGAGCTTCGACTGTTTCAGAAAGAATCATTTTACGAATCTTTGGAATTCTTTCTTCATCAAAGAACATATGCTCTGTACGGCATAGTCCAATACCTTCAGCTCCTAATTTAACGGCATTACGAGTATCTCTTGGATTATCAGCATTAGTACGAACTTTTAATGTTCTAAATTTATCAGCCCATTCCATAATTCGACCAAAGTTACCTGTAACAGAAGCTTCTTCAGTAGCAATTTCACCTTTATAAATTTTACCTGTTGAACCATCTAAAGAAATATAATCTCCTTTATGGAATGTATAGCCACCTAATTCAAATTCTTCTTTTTCTTCATTGATTTTGATATCGCCACAACCTGATACGCAGCAAGTACCCATACCACGAGCAACAACGGCAGCGTGGGATGTCATACCACCACGAACAGTTAGAATACCTTGAGCAGCAACCATACCTTCAATATCTTCAGGAGTAGTTTCAAGACGAACAAGAATTACTTTTTCACCTTTACCACCATTACCTAAGGCTTTAGCTTCTTCAGCATTAAAGACTATTTTACCAGTAGCAGCACCAGGAGAGGCTGGAAGAGCGGTACCTATAACTTCACCATTTTTTAATGCTTCTTTATTAAATGTTGGATGGAGTAATTGATCTAATGATTTAGCTTCAATACGAAGGACAGCTTCGCTTTCACTAATCATACCTTCATCTACTAAATCACAGGCAATATTGATAGCAGCTTCAGCAGTTCTTTTACCATTTCTAGTTTGTAAGAAATATAGTTTACCTTCTTGGATAGTAAATTCCATATCTTGCATATCACGATAGTGATTTTCTAGTTTAGTAGCTAATTCCATAAATTCTTTGTAACATTCTGGTAAATCTTCAGCTAATTTAGAGATTGGTTGAGGAGTTCTAACACCAGCAACAACATCTTCACCTTGGGCATTAATTAAGTATTCACCATATATGCCTTTTTCACCAGTAGATGGATTACGAGTGAAGGCTACACCTGTACCGGAAGTATCTCCCATATTACCAAATACCATAGATTGAACATTGACTGCAGTTCCCCAGTCACCGGGAATATCATTCATTCTTCGATAAACGATTGCTCTTGGATTATCCCAGGAACGGAAGACGGCTTTAACAGCTCCCATTAATTGTTCAGTTGGGTCTTGAGGGAATTCTTCGCCGTTCATTGCTTCTTTATAAACTGCTTTGAATTTAGTAACTAATTCTTTTAAATCATCAACTGTAAGTTCAGTATCATATTTAATTCCTTTAGCTTCTTTTACTTCGTCGATAATTTTTTCAAAGTAAGATTTAGGAACTTCCATAACAACATCAGAATACATTTGAATGAAACGACGATAAGAATCATAAGCGAATCTTGGATTACCAGTTTTCTTAGCAAATCCTTCGACAGCTTCGTCATTTAAACCAAGGTTGAGGATAGTATCCATCATACCAGGCATAGATGCTCTTGCCCCACTTCTTACTGATACTAGTAATGGGTCATTATTATCACCAAATTTTTTACCTTGAATTTCTTCAATTTTTTTAAGAGCCTCAAAGATTTGACTTTGAATTTCTTCACTAATTGACTTACCGTTATTATAATATTCGGTACAAGCTTCAGTTGTAACGGTAAAACCTTGAGGAATTGGCATACCTAAATTAGTCATTTCAGCTAAATTGGCTCCCTTACCTCCTAATAAATTTCGCATATCTTTATTGCCTTCGCTAAAAAGATAAACATACTTTTTCATTATCTCACTCCTTCTGTTACGTACATCAGTAATTATAACAAAGTTAAGAAAAAAATTGAATTAAAAAGCCTATTTTTGACAAAAATAGACATTATTTATTAACTCGAGGATGAGTTTTTAGATAAACACTACGTAATCTTTCGTTACTAACGTGGGTATAGATTTGGGTAGTACTTAATGATTCGTGACCTAAAAGTTCTTGGACACTTCTTAATTTAGCACCTTCATTTAATAAGTGAGTAGCAAATGTATGTCTTAAGGTATGAGGAGAAATTTTATTTTTTAAACCAGACTTAAAACATATCTCAGTAATAATATTTTCAATACTGTTGCGGGTTAAACGCTCATTTTTGGAATTTAGTAGTAAGTAATCATCGGGACTTTTATAATCGGTACGTAAACTTAGATAATCTTCAATAGCGGACTTAGCATAATCACCAAAGTAAGTTATTCTTTCTTTACTACCCTTACCTAAGACTTTAAGGGAATTATCAGAGTAATTGATATCTTTTAATTTAATATTGGATAATTCACTAACTCTTAGACCAGTAGCATATAATAATTCTAAAATAAGAAGGTTTCTTTTACCGTGTTTTTCATCTTGAATAGCGGTAGCAATTAGTCTTTCTAATTCTTGATAAGTTAAATAATTGGGCAAGTGTTTGGGTTGTTTGATATTTTTAACTAAGAGAAAGGGATTAAAATCAACTATTTTGTGGACTTCTAGGTACTGATAAAAGTTTCTTAAAGAAGTAAGGGAGTGAGAAATGGTGGCTGGTGATTTATGAGAGTTTTCTTGATATTTTAAATATTCTCGAATATCTTGTTTGGTGATATGGAGATAGGAAATATTTTTAGCGATGAGATAGTTTTGATAATTTACTAAGTCATTATGATAGGAAAGACAGGTATTTTCACTGTAATTACGTTCTTTTTTTAAATATAAAAGATATTCTTTAATTTGGTTATTCATAACATCACCTTACGTTGATATTATAGCACTTTGGATATAAAAAAAATACATTGCTGTATTTTATTTAGTAAATCGGAATGGGTAGCCTTTTTCTTCGGGTGGTTCTAATTCAGCATTGGTACCTTCTTCACCGATGACTCTA
>CANQIR010000088.1 GCA_947624095.1 uncultured Bacilli bacterium | reverse complement strand
AGACATTTTGTTTGTGGGAAGAATGTGGCAAAAAATATTCTTTATGTGACTTTTCAAGATAAGGAAGAATACCTTTTTTGTGATGAGTGTCTTGTAAGTCAAATAAATTTTATTTCTGCTGTACATCCAACTTTTTGCACTGCTAAATTCCGCTATCGGGGTGAAGATCATCCGGTAGAGTTAGATTATTTAGAGGATGGAAAGATTAGAGTTAAGTATGTTGGTCTTGCTAAAAGTGTGACACCTGGCCAAGCATGTGTATTTTATTTAGGAGAAGAATGTTTGGGAAGTGGAATCATTGATGAAGTATATAAAGATGGGGAAAAATTTTGGTATTTATGCTAAATAATTGGTAAAATATTTCATTTACTTTTACTTGACATACAGTTTTACTAGGTTATATAATTAAATTAGATATTTAAATAGGTAAGGAAGAGGTAGTATTTTATGAGAACATTAAATGATTTATTCCAAGAATTAGGAATATCTAAAGTTAGACTGGCTAAATATTTAGGGGTTTCAAGGCAGATGGTTTATAATTATTTGGAATTAGATGATCTTAATAAGTGGCCAAAGGAAAAGAAAATCTTGTTGTTTAGACTTTTGGATATTGATGATGGTGATGCAGGAGTTATTAGCAATATTAAGATTACAACTGATTATTTAATGGCAGTGGAATCTCGTCTTAATCAAGGAGTTAAGAATTCAGCTGACGTTGATAACCGTTTCGATTTAAAAGGTTTAGATAAAGAAGCAATGACTTTAGTATCAGATATTACTTATTTATTAAAAGAAAAGTTAATGGATGAGAATAAAAGAGAAGAAAATTATTATGCAATATTGTATTTATACCATTTGCTACAATCATTAGATAATGTTCCGGAAATTAAATATATCTTTGGATATATGAGTAAAACTACGGGATTTACTAATCCAGATGATTTCAAGTTTAATGAAGAAAAACAATTTATTTTTGAAGGTATACTTTACTCAGCGTTAACTCTATATAATAATGGGGGAGCGAGTAGAAGTAAATTGGCGGAAAGCCATAAGAGATTTGTTCAGGAAATTGAACAAAAAAATGAAGAAAAATTAAGTCGTACGCAACAACTTAATACGATAAAAATTCAAGCTTTAAAGGAGCTTAATTACACAGAAATTAATGAAGCAAATGCGGCAGAAGTATTTGAAAAAATTGCTGAAATTCAATCAAGAAAAGTATAATTTAAATGATAAGTCCCCTACTTTCTAAATTGGTACAAAGTAGGGGAGTTTTATTGGAATAAAGATATGTTATTTTTATGGCGGAATTCTAAGCACGCGAAAAATTAAAAGATGGACAATTCTCCATCTCGATGCGGGAAAATTTAAAATGAATATTCTATGATAAAGTTTACTAAGAAAATTTTGGTAAAATTTTAAGCGTCTGAGACGGATAACTAATCAACCTTTGATAATTCGATGCGTGAGAATTATCGTCTAAAAATAGATGGATAATTATATATGAAAGGTATATGATTAAAGATTTATAAATGGTAGTTAAATAGATATTTTAAAATATATAGTCAGGATTTTTATCAAAATAAAAATGGCATAATATGTATTATGTTAACCAACATATTTTGAAAAGATTAAATAATAATTCAGTAGATGAATGAATACAGCTCTACTCTTTTTTTATATCTTTTAAAAAATAGAATAATTAGAGACTAAATTTCCGTAAAAATGAAAAAATTAAAAAATTGTGTACTTTTAGTAGATTATCAAACAATTGTTATTTTTTTTAGCGGATTTAAAGCAAATATAGTATTATGAAAAAAGTGATGCCTCCCCTATTTACTTGATTAAAAGAAATAGTGGTTAAAGATAGTAAATATAATACCAATTAAGATACCTATAGTAATATATTTATTTTCATTATATGATAAGGCTTCTTTTAGCAATTTATTGATAGCTAGAGTTATCATAATACCAGCTACAAAGATGAGAATAATACTAAGGGTGATATCAGTTATATGATTTTTAAGGATGAGAAAAGCTAAGATGGCACCAACTGGTTCGGCTAAGCCAGAAATAAAAGTATATTTAATACTTAGATATTTATTTTTAGTAGCATAATAGATAGGGATAGCTATAGATATACCTTCACTTATATTATGAAAAATGATAGAGATTGCTAATTTAATACCTAGATTAATATTTTGATAGGAACTAATAAATGTGGCAATACCTTCCGGAAAATTGTGAGCAATTAAAGCAAGCATGTTTAGGATACCTAATTTATAGAGATTATTGCTGGATATTTTACTAATTTGCTTATTTAAAAAATTAATCATAAGAAAACCAAGAATAAAGGAACCAATTATGAGGATTATTGAAGTTATTAATGAGTAATTACAAAGGATTATATAGGTTGAATCAGGAATTAATTCCGTAATAGAGATCATAATCATAATGGCTAAGGAAAGAGATAAACAGAAAGTAATAAATTTATTAATATTTTCGGGTTTAATTTTTAAAAAGATAAATATTGCTCCTAATACAGTTGATAAACCTGCTAAGGTACTGATTACCAAGGGACCAATTATTGCCATACTATCACCATTAAATTATATGAATTAATCATATTATTTAGGCCATAATAATAGTGGGAGGTAAGAAAAATGAAAAATAGTAGAAATAATCAAGCTAGTCGTTCTAATAATGAACAAGCTAGTAGAAGTTCAAGAGCTAATAAAAATAACAGTAGCTCAAGAAGTAACAATAGTAGCTCAAGAAGCAGTCGTTCAAACAGCAGAGCTAATAATAGCGAAAGATGTAATTAATTATTAAATATTAATTACGGTGATTACGAGGGTGCAACTCGTAATCTTTTTTTATTTCAGCATTGGATAAGTGGGTATAGATTTGGGTGGTTGTTATATCTTCGTGACCTAATAATTCCTGAATGACACGTAAGTCCGCCCCATTAGCTAGTAAGTGGGTGGCAAAAGAGTGTCTTATAGTATGCGGACTTACTTCTTTATGAATCCCCTTCTCTACACATAAACTTTTAATTATTTTAAAGAATGCTTGGCGAGAAATATTTTTTTGATTACGAGAAATAAAGACATAATTACTAGTAGTTTTACCTAAAAGTTCTTGACGATAATTATCAATATAAAGATGTAAATATTTGACAGCTATATCTGTCAAGGGGACTATCCGTTCCTTCCTCCCCTTCCCCATAATTCTTAGGATCTCATTATCAAAATCAATGTTAACCATTTCTAAGTTTACGAGTTCGGATACCCGAATACCGGTAGCATATAAAGTTTCAAGCATTGCTTTATTACGATAAGAATAAGCGTCATTTAAATTAACATCTAATAAAGTATCAATTTCTTCTATAGTGAGATATTCGGGAAGATGTTTAGGAAGCTTCGGCTGGCGAATTTGGGAGAAGGGATTGGATTTTAAGATGTTTTCACCGACTAAGAAAATATAGAAAGAATTTAAAACAGTTAATGTATGGGCTTTACTTTTAGGACTTAGATTTAAATTAGTAAAATATTTAGTGGCTTCTTCAGGAGTAACTTTTTTTAAGTCATAATAACTTGCTAAGAGTTTTAAATCATTATGATAAGATGTAATGGTATTTAAAGAAAGATTTCTTTCGTATTTTAAATAATCAAGGTATTGATTTATTAATTCTTCATTCATAGGATTTCACCATATTTATTATACAATAAATTAGGTTTCTTTGAAAGGATGGGTAAATATGCTATAATGGTAAAGGTGGTATTATGGAACTTTTAGCAAATAGGTTTAGACCGGAAAGACTGGATGATATTATTGGTCAAAGCCATATAATTGGGGAAGGTAAAGTATTAACTAATTTAGTAAAAAATGGGAAGATATTTTCAATGATATTATATGGTAGACCTGGTATTGGGAAGACGAGTATTGCTAATGCAATAGTAAAAGAATTGGGTAAACCTTATCGTTTTTTAAATGCTACTATTAATAATAAAAGTGATTATGATTTGGTAGTTGAGGAAGCAAAAATGGAAGGTGAAATGATTCTAATAATGGATGAAATTCATCGACTTAATAAGGATAAACAAGATTTATTATTACCGTATATTGAGAGTGGTTTAATTATATTAATTGGTCTTACGACTTCTAAT
>CANQIR010000087.1 GCA_947624095.1 uncultured Bacilli bacterium | reverse complement strand
TATAATGTTGATGTAGCAACAGCTTCTAATATGATTAATGATTTTAATTATATTAAAGAAGTTATTGTATGGACATTTATTACTTATGATGAACGGAATGAATTATATAAGATTAATATAAGAAGTAGAGGACCTATTATTAATGAAATAGCTGCTAAATATAATGGTGGAGGACATAAATTTGCTAGTGGTATTAGGATGACTGATAAAAGAGAGATTGATAATTTATTAAAAGATTTAGATGAAGCTTGTGTTAAATATAAGATGAGTGTTGCTGAAGAAGATAGATAGAACTATCTTTTTTTAGAAATTATATAGGAACATTTGTTCTTGATTTACAGAAAGTGAAATGGTATAATGAAGATGGTGATGAGCTAATGAAAATTGTGAAATATAATAAGATAAAGGAAAATAAATATAAAGTAATATTTGATAATGATTTAGAAGTAGAGATGTATGATGATGTTATTGTTAAATATAATTTATTAATGAAAAAGGAATTATCTAATAAAGAATTAGAGGAAATATTAGCAATTAATGATAAATATATGGCTTATTATGAGGGGATTAAGTTTATTAATAAGAAGTTAAGGACAGAAAAGGAAATAGAAGGATATTTAGATAAAAAGGGGTATAAACAAGAGAATATTCTTTATGCGATAGATAAATTAAAAAAGGATGGGTATTTAAATAATAAGATATATATTGAAAGTTATATTAATGATCAAGTTAATTTAGGTAGTAGTGGGCCTTTTAAGATTAGAAAGAAGTTAGTAGAACTTGGTTTAAGGGAAGAAGAAATTGATAATTACTTAGAGGGGATAAGTAAGGAAGTATGGGAGGATAAGTTAAGGAAGTTAATTAGTAAACGAGTTAAAGCTAATCATAAGATGGGAGAATATAAGTTAAAAGAGAAGATATGTTATGATTTAGTTAATTTAGGTTATAGTAAGGAAATGATTAGTTATTTATTGGCTGAAGTAGAAATAGATGATAATAGTTTAATTGATAAGGAAATTGATAAGTTATATAAGAAATTAAGTAGAAAGTACTTGGGTCAGGAATTAGAGTTACAATTAATTACGAAGATGATGAGCAAGGGGTTTAAGTATGATGAGATAAAAGAGGGCATAAAAAAACTAACTAATTAGTTAGTTTTTTGAGTACTAGATGAAGATTGAGAATCATCTTGCTTTGTGAGATATGATTGAATGTAGTTAGCATAACTTTTCTTAATTTCAGAATCTTGAATATCAATATCGTATTCATCTCTTAATTCTTTTAAAGCCTTAACATAATATGTATTGTAATCTGAATAGATTAATTCATCAGCTAAGTCTTCGATGATAGTATCTCTTACTTCGTCAAGACTGGCTTTTTCTTTGGAATCTAAACGAATGATTACATGATAACCAATTTCAGTTGTTATTACTTCAGTACTAAATTCACCATCTTTAAGTTTATAGGCAGCTTCTTCTAGTTCAGCATAAGCATCACCTAAAGTACCTTTATTAATATATCCTAGACTACCACCACTTTCTTTAGTAGATGTGTCTTCAGATTTTTCTTTAGCTAATTCAGTAAATTTAGCTTCTAGTTCTTCTTTCTTTGTAGCTTTTAATGTATTAATAATTTCTTCGATTTCTTCTTTAGCAGCGTCTTCGGCAGCAGTTTTTTCTTCAGTAGTCATATCATCTGTTACATCTGGGGTGATTAAGATATGATTTACTTTGATATCGCCAACAATTTCATCATTGTAATATTTTTCGATGTCTTCATCTTTAATTTGAGCTTTACCATATTCTTGAACAGCAATGCTTCTTATTTGATATAAGTAGTAAGCACTACGATAAGCAGCAATATCAGCATAACCAGCACTTTGGATTTGAGATTCTAAGTCATCACCATATTGAGTTTCAAGTTGAGACATCCATTCATCTACAGAAGCATTAGCTTCACTAGTTCGATCAGCATATTTTTCTTCGATAAGTTTTTTATCAGTTAAATCTAGTAAAGCACTTAGTGCATAGTTAGTTTTCATTGAATTATATAATTCATCGACACTAATCATTGAACCATCTTTAAAGGTTACAACAGCATCTGACCCATTCTCTAATTTTGGAATTTTTGAACCGCACCCTGAAATCATTAATAAACAAAGGCTTAATAAAATAATTTTCTTTTTCATTTAATCCTCCTTAAACATTTTTAATTATAGCAATAAAAATATTAAAAAACAAGTTAGAATACTCACATATTGAATAATTTAACCATACAATATTAGTGAAAAGACAAATAAAGGAGGAGTGAGATATGAACAATGGTTGTGGTTCAAATGCATTTGGACCAGCAATTATCTTAGTATTATTCATATTATTAGTGATTATAGTAGGGGCTTTCATTTAGTCTTTAAGACCAATATTAGGAGGTGTTTTTATGGCTTGTTGCAATAACAATAATAATGGCGGAAATGATTACGCTGGTAACAATGGTGGGATTAGTAGTGCATTCATTATTTTAATACTATTTATTTTACTAGCAATAATTTTCAGCAGCTTTGTATTCTAGGAGGGTTAACCTCTTTTTTTCTTTGCACTATTTAGATAATTAAGCTATAATATTAATGGTGAATATAGTATGGCAAAAAAGAAAAGTAGCAAAGAAAATGAAGTTAAGGGATTTCAATATAGTGTAGAGCTTACTGGTTTACTGTTAGTATTAATAGGGATAATTGGTTTTGGTTTTGGACTTGTTGGATCATTAATTAAAAAATTCGCAATGTTTTTAGTAGGAGAATGGTGGCCTTTAATTTTATTAGTAGTTCTATATTTGGGAGCTTATATGATAATTAAAAGGAAGTTACCTAAGTTTTTTAGTTCCCGATTAATTGGTTTATATGTGTTATTGACAGTTATCTTAGTGTTAAGTCATTTTACATTTATTAGAGAATGTGAAAGTGCTAAGAATATATTTAGTGTGACTATTGATAAGTTTATGGAACGTGCTGATACGATGACGATAAGAAATGGAATATATACAAGTGGGTCAGCTAGTATTGTAATTGGAGGCGGTGTACTTGGAGCGATTGCTGCTAGTGGTCTTTCAATGTTATTTGGAGCGACTGGAACAATAATTGTATTAGTTGTTTTAGCGGTCTTTGGGATAGTCTTATTATTAGATATTACTTTAGCTGATATCTTAGAGAAGATTCGAGAAATATTTAAAGGTAGAGATAATGATGATGATGATGATGAAGATGAGGTGGAGAATGAAGAAGCAGTTAGAGTGGATAATGACGAGGAAGAAGATAATGACCGCAAGATAGTTATTACAAGTGTAGAAGAATTAAAAAATCATAATGAAGTTAAAGAAGAGGTGCCTAGTAGAGAAGAAGTTTTGGCTCCTAGCAATATAGTTAATAATGATGTTAAACCTTATAGATTGCCGCCACTTACGATTCTTGATGAAGTTAAAAAGACGGGAAAAGTTAATTCAAATGAATTTATTAAAAATAATAAGACTATCTTGGAAAGAGTATTAAATGATTTTCAAATTAAAGGACAAGTTGTGGAGATTCATGTGGGACCAGCTGTTACACAATATGAAGTCCAAATTCCTAATGGAACTAAAGTTAGTAAAATAGTTAGTATTAATAAAGAAATAGCTTTAGCGTTAGCTGCTAAGGATGTAAGAATAGAAGCGCCAATACCTGGTAAGAGTACGATTGGAGTAGAAATACCTAATCCAGTAATTAGTCCAGTTAGGTTTAGAGAAATTATTGGTAATGTACCTAAGAGTCAAGAAGGAGCTAAAATACTGGCTAGTTTAGGTAAAGATATTATGGGTAGAGTTCAAACAGCGGATATATCCAAAATGCCACACTTATTAGTAACTGGTAGTGGTAAATCAGTTTGTATCAATAGTTTTATAGCTACGATATTAATGAAGTATCGACCTGATGAAGTAAAATTGGTAATGGTAGATCCTAAAAAAGTAGAGCTTTCCAATTATAATGGTATACCTCATCTATTATGTCCAGTAGTTACTAATCCAAAGAAAGCAAGTGTAGCTTTACAAAAGATTGTAGCTGAGATGGAAAGAAGATATGAGTTATTTAGTGAAAAAGAAGTAAAGAATATTGGTACTTATAATGAATGGGTAGAAAAAGAAAATCAAAAAAATCCAGGACTTAATATACCAAAGATGACTTATATTGTCGTTATTATCGATG
>CANQIR010000086.1 GCA_947624095.1 uncultured Bacilli bacterium | reverse complement strand
GATTAAACCTAAACCTTGTTCACGACTAGCTAAGCTGCGGCATTTGGCGCGAATTTCAGCAGCAGTAATACCGGTATTATCTTCAATATAAATATTGGTAGAACTTAATTGGCTGACTGCTTCATTATATTTTTTCCAATCTTGATGTTGCATTTGACCAGTTTGTAATTTTTTACCATCGATACGACCAGTCGAACTAATCATACGATTAACTAGTTGGTCGGCAGCCATTTCTAGGTTAAAAATAGCAATAGCTTTATTAGTAGTTAAAGCAGCATTGACTGCAAGATTTAATGCAAAAGCGGTTTTTCCTATACCAGGACGAGCTGCGACAATTATTAATTCGCCTTCGTGTAAGCCGGTTGTTACTTGATCTAAGCGCGTAAAGCCGGTTTCCAGACCAGTAATTGTTTTTTTATTTTGAGCAAGTTCTTCTAAACGTTCTTTGGCAACAGCGAGAACAGATTTAATTGGTTGAAATTCACTTGTTTGTCTAGCACGGATGACGTTTAATAGTTGCTTCTCGGCATTATCTAATAAACTAGTAACATCATCTTCAGTTTCGTAGGCTTCATCGGCAATAGTGGTAACCGTATCAATTAAGTTGCGGACAATAGTTTTATCTTTAATAATTTTGATATAGTAATCGATATTAGCAGTAGTAGCAACAGAGTCGATGATTTCACTAATATATTCTAGACCACCAGCTTTGGTTAAATTTTTCTTTTTATCAAGCTCATTTTTGAGGGTTGTAATATCAAGAGGAATTTTCTGTTCAAATAAGCTACGGATAGCAGCGAAAATTACTTGGTGTTCTTGATAAGCAAACATATCTTCTGTTACATCTTCACAGACTTTGCATAGAGCTGAATGACTTAAAAAGGCACAGCCTAAAACGCTCATTTCTGCTTCTTTATTTTGAGGTTTCTGTCTAGAAGCCATAGTATCACCTACTTTCTTAATGTTACTTTTAATTCACAAAGGACTTTTTTATGGAGTTGTATTTTTATTTTATGAGTTCCTAAACTATCAAGAGGATTATTTAAAATAATAGTCTTTTTATCGATATTATAACCTAGTTTGCGAAGTTCTTCACTAATTTGTTTAGAGGAAACGTTACCAAATACTTTATCTTGAGCACCAGTTTTAACAGTAAAAAATAATTCTTTGGTACTTAATTCTTTGGCAATACGTTCACATTCTGCTACTAAGGTTGCTTCTTCATTACTTCTTTTTTCTAATTGTTTATCTAAAACATTTTTACTTCCTTTAGTATAAGGAATAGCAAGACCGTTTTTAATAAGGAAGTTGTTAGCATAACCATCGCTAACATCGATGATATCATCTTTTTTTCCTTGTTTTTTAACATCCTGTAAAAGAATAACTTTCATATAATCACTCCTTTGGCGTTTCATATTACATTATAACAAATATTATGGAAAAAATATAGCTTTAGTAAGTAAGCGGTTGGAGAAGGTTATAGAAGTAAATTTTTAGACAGATTTATGATATAATTAAGTAGAAGGTGATTTGATGTACAAAAATAAGAAAGTATTTGTACTGGGAATGGCTAGAAGTGGTTATGCGGTAGCTAAATTACTGGGGAAAGAGAATCAAGTAGTAGTTACTGATGTTAAAGCTCAGGATGAAGAACATGTTAGAGAATTGGAAAATATGGGTGTAGATGTCGTAATTACAGAGGATGCTTGCCAAGAATTGGATGAAAGTTTTGATGTAATAGTTAAGAATCCGGGAATTAAATATAATCATCCGTGTGTATTAAAAGCTAGGGAGTTAGATATTCCGGTAATTAATGAGCTAGAAGTAGCTTATGAGTATTTAAATAAAAAGGTAGAGATTATTGGGATTACGGGTTCTAATGGGAAGACGACAACTACGACAATGATTTATGAGATTTTGCATAAAGCATTAAATAATGTCTATTTAGCAGGCAATATTGGGACACCTTTATGTGAAGTAGCAGAAAATATTCCGGAGAATAGTTATTTAGTTATCGAAATAAGTGATCATCAGTTGTGTGATATGTATAGTTTTAAAACTAATGTAAGTGTGGTTACTAATATAAGTGAAGTACATTTGGATTTTCACGATAGTTTTGCAAGATATAAGATGATGAAGAAAAGAATATTTAATAATCATACAAATAATGACTTAGCAATTATTAATAAAGATAATGAAGGGGCGTTAGAAATTAGCGAAGATATTCCAGCAAGAAAAGAATATTTTTCTAAAGAAGGTATAAGTGATTGTTATTTTAAAGAGGGGAATATTTATTATCATAATGAGTTAGTTATTGAAACTGATAAGTTAATTGTTAAGGGAATGCATAATTATGAAAATATTATGGGGGCAATATTGGTAGCTAAGCATTACGAAGTAAGTAATGATATAATTAGAGAAGTTCTATATAATTTTAAAGGGGTAGAACATCGAATTGAATTTGTGAAAAACTTAAAGGGAAGAGCAATATATAATGATAGTAAAAGTACAAATGTTGAATCTACCAAAACTGCATTGATGGCTTTTGATAAACCGATAATTTTATTATTAGGGGGATTAGATAGAGGACATTCTTTTGAAGAGTTAGCTCCTTTAATGAAGAATGTTAAACTAGTTGTATGTTATGGGGAGACAAAGGAAAGAATTAAAGATTTTTGTGAAAAGCATAATTTTCAAGTAGAAGTAGTGGATACTATAGTAGAAGCAACGAAGGTAGCTTATGATAAATCGAGGGAAGGAGATATAATTTTATTATCGCCCGCTTGTGCATCGTGGGATCAATTTGATTGTTTTGAAGATAGAGGAAATTTATTTAAGAAGACAGTTGAAAGTCTAGGTGAGTAATATGGAATTAAGAAATTATAAAAATATTTATATGTGTGGCATTGGTGGTGTTAGTATGAGTGGGATTGCCGAAATACTAGTTAATTGGGGATTCAATGTTTCTGGTAGTGATGGCGTTAGTTCTAATATAACCAAGATGTTGGAGAATAAAGGTATTAAGGTAATTATTGGACAAAAAGAGGAAAATATTACCGATGATATAGATTTACTAGTTTATACGGCAGCAATTAAGGAAGATAATCCGGAAAGAGTAGCAGCTAAGGAAAAGAATATTCCAATGATTGAAAGAGGAGAATTTTTAGGCGAGTTAACTAAACTATTTAAATATACCATAGGGATTAGTGGAACACATGGAAAGACAACAACTACATCGATGGTATCTTGTATTTTCTTGCAAGCTAAAAAAGATCCAAGTATTCAAGTAGGTAGTTTATTAAGTCAATTAGATAATAATAATTATCGGGTAGGAAAAAGTGATTTCTTTATTATTGAAGCTTGTGAGTATTGTGATAGTTTCTTAAATTTTAAGGAACATTGTGCATTAGTAACTAATATTGATAATGACCATTTGGATTATTTTAAAAATTTAGATAATATTATTACTTCTTTTAAAAAGTATGTTTCTCATCTACCTAGTGATGGGTATTTGGTAGTTAATAAAGATGATGACAATGCTATGAAGATAGTTGATAGTACAGATGCTAAAGTTGTAACATATGGTATTAATAGTAAGGCAGAGGTTGAAGGAAAAAATATTTCGATTTTAGATGATGGCTGTGGACAATTTGAACTTTATCAACAGGGAGAATTATTAGGTACTATTAGATTAAGTGTGCCAGGTGTGCATAATGTATCAAATGCTGTGGGAGCTGCCGCTATTGCACTTTGTTATGGGATTGATTTTGAAAGCATTAGAAAAGGTTTATTAGATTATAAAGGAGCAAGTCGAAGATTAGAATATAAAGGAATGTTTCAGGGAGCTAAGGTATATGATGATTATGGACACCATCCGACAGAAATTACAGCTACTGTGGAAGCTATTAAAAATACAAAATATAATAAGTCTTGGGTAATATTTGAACCACATACATATAGTAGAGCTTTTGAACATAAAAAAAGCTTTGCTAAAGCTTTAGCAAATTTTGATAATATTATTTTAGTAGATATATATGCAGCTAGAGAAGTTAATACTTATGGTATTACTTCGGATGACATAGTTGAAGAAATAAAGCCACTTAATAGTAATGTTATTCATATTAGTGATTATGATGAGATTGTTAATTATTTAGCTGAGAGAGTTAGTGATGGAGATTTAATCTTAACTTTGGGAGCTGGTAATGTAACTAAACTTGCTACTAAATTAACTGATGGGGATAAGTAAGAATTTTAAAACCTTTATTGGGATTTTAAAAAATTTTTGTTAGAAATAGTAATTTTGTATTTTGAGGTATATTTTGGAGGGGCTGAGTGGAAATGAATAATTTCTATTCAGTTCTTTTTTTGTTTTGGGAAAGGAAATATTTCCTCTTTTAAAT
>CANQIR010000085.1 GCA_947624095.1 uncultured Bacilli bacterium | reverse complement strand
TTCATTCTAATACGAACATTTATTTGTGTCAACAATATTTCGAACAACTGTTTGACTTTTTACATTTTATGTGTTAAGATGTTAATGGAGGTGCAGGATGGATAAGAAATTAACTAAAAGACAAGAGGATGTTTTAAATTATGTTAAGAAGTACACAGCAATGCACGGTTATCCCCCAGCAACAAGAGAAATTGGCGCTGCTCTTGGTTTATCATCACCAGCAACAGTCCATACACATTTGAAAAAGTTGCAAGATGCAGGATATATTCGGAAGACTTCTTCAAAATTTAGAACAATTGAAATTTTAGTAAACAATGAATATTTGGATGCTAAAGAAGATGTAGTGAAGGTTCCCCTACTTGGGAAAATTACAGCAGGTAGTCCTATTGAAGCGATTGAACAACCTAATGAATTTTTTGATTTACCAGTATCATTGATACCTAATAGAGAGCAAGTATTTACTTTGAAGGTATCTGGTGAAAGTATGATTAATCGGGGAATATATGATGGTGATATTGTAATTGTGCAAAAGCAGAAAATGGCACGTAATGGGGAGATAGTTGTGGCAATGACAATGGATAATGAAGTAACACTTAAAACTTTTTATAAAGAGAAAGACCATATTCGATTACAACCAGAGAATGATACAATGGATCCGATTATTTTAGATAATGTAATAATTCTTGGTAAAGCTATTGGCTTGTATCGGAAAATATAAGTAAAACCCAATGAAAAAATTCATTGGGTTATTTATTTTCTTGATATTTAGCTAAAGCTTTTTCAATGCCTTTCCATGGTAGTAAGGCACAGTTTTTGCGATTTTGTTGTTTATATATTTCATCAAAACATAGGGCTTCTTCTAATATTTCAGCATCATATGGTAGTTCATTAATCATATTACGATAATTAGTTAATAAGTTTTGGGCTTCACTAATTGTTTTACCTAGGAGTAATTTGATCATAATGGATGTAGCACTAGTAGAGATAGCACAGGCTTCACCGGTAAATTTTACATCTTTAATGATATCATCTTCAATTAGAAGATAAATATCAAGATTATCGATACAAGATTCGTTATTCGTATTAACTTTTATATAGTTAGCAGGAGCTGGTTCTCGATTGTAGGGGTTTAAATAATTTTCCATAATTATAGCTCTTCTAGTTTCAGGATCCATTAGATCATCTCCTCGATTATTTTATTTTTGTCTTTGAGTAGTTCGACTAATTTATCTACATCTCGTTTGGTATTGTAGAAGTATAAGCTAACCCGACAGGTATTAGTTACCCCTACTTCACTTTTTAAAATTTTAGCACAGTGGTTACCAGCTCGGATACAAACGTGATATTTATTTAGGTAAACGGCAATGTCTTGGGCAAATATGCCATCGACATTAAAGGCTACTATACCACTGTCACTTTCGGGATTAATGATATCGATATGAGGTATTTGCATTAGTTCATTAATTAAATAGCGGCGCAATTCTCGTTCGTAAGAAGTGATATTTTCCATACCGATTTGGTTAAGGTAATTAATGGCGGCACCAAGGCCAATAACACCGGCGATATTTGGCGTACCAGCTTCTAATCTAGTTGGCAAACTTTTTAAGTAAACTTCACTTTCGTTATCAAAGGTCTCGTTCATTCCCCCACCATAGTTTTGAGGAATGAGATGTTCTAATAGTTCTATTTTACCATATAAAACGCCAACACCAGTTGGACCACATAGTTTGTGAGCAGAAAAAGCTAAGAAGTCACAGTCTAAGTCTTGGACATCTGTTTTGAGATGAGGAACAGATTGGGCTCCATCTACTACTACAAAAATATTATGTTCGTGAGCAAGTTTGCAGATTTCTTTGATGGGACGTTCATCACCGATAACATTGGTAATACCAGCTAAGGCGATGACTTTGGTATTAGGAGTGATAGCTTTTTTTAAATTATTAATTGTTACATAGTGATTATCATCTAAGTCAACATATTTGATATGCACATTTTTAGCAGTGGCTATTTCAAACCAAGGAATAACATTGGAAGCATGTTCACTTTTACTAATAATTATTTCATCGCCACTTTCAAGTAAGGGAGCAAAGAAACCATTAGCTATCATATTTAAAGATTGGGTAGCTCCACTTGTAAAAATGATTTCTTCTAAATAACGAGCATTAAGAAATTCTTTAACAATATCACGGGTATTTTCATAGGCAAGATCGACTTTTAAAGAAATGTCATAATCGCCACGATGCGCATTAGCACTATAGTTTTCATAGTAATCAGTAATAGCATCAATAACGGCATATGGTTTTAGAGTGGTAGCTCCGTTATCTAGATAAATTATATCTTGTTTTAACATTGGAAAGTCTTCAGTGTGCATTTTACACCTCCTTATCTAAAATAGATTTTATTTTTGTTTGATAATTTTCGTCAAATATACTAAGAAGGAAGCCTTGGGAGATTAGTTTAGTGGCTAGGGGCTTGGATAAACCTTTGGTTGATAGATAAAATAATTCTTCTTCATCAACAGAGGCAATAGTAGCATTATGAGAAGCTGTAACATTATGAGTATCAATTAATAAATTAGGATAGATAGTATGTTTTTCATTGTTAAGGGATGTGATACGAATATTTTCTAAGTATTCATTATCATTGGTACTCTTTAAAATATGCCCAGTAGCAGCTATAGTAAGACTAGCATTATCTTTGGCTAAGGCATAGACATTGATTTCACAGTTACCACTATTATTATTTTGATCATAATTTAATAAGATATCTTTTTTAGTTGTTGCTAAAAAAGAATAATTAAAGGATACTTGGGAGTTTTCGTTACCGTTAATGATAATTTTTTCGGAAGAAGTAAAATTATTGAAACGGTTATAGATTAAATAGCTATTTTTAGTTAGATTAATAGTTAAATCTAAGGGATGATCTTGAGTAGTTAGTTCATTAATTATAACTTTTCCTTCAATAGTAATAGTTAACTTGTCAACAAAGATATCTAACCATACAATATTATTATTGATAGTTAAATGTTCTTCGTTTACTAATATATTATTCATTAAAATCACTCTCACCTACTGAATTAGCCTTATTTAGGTTATTAAATCCACTAGTTAGGATATCGGATAATAGTTCTTCGTGACCCGTTTGAATTATATGTTGATCTTTAAGAATATGAATATAGTTAGGTTTTAAAATATCTAAGATGTGAGGATTGTGGGTGATTATTAAAATACTAGCCTGATACGTTTCTTGATATTCTTTTAGACTTTTAGCTACTATTTTTAGAGCATCAATATCTAAGCCAGAATCGATTTCGTCAATTAGTACTAAGTTAGGTTTGAGCATCCATAAATGAAGGAGCTCATTTTTCTTTCTTTCGCCACCACTCATACCTTCGTTAATATTACGATGGATAAATGATTTTGGTAAATCTATTTTATTACAGATGTTTTCTAGTTCTTTATTAAATTTAAAGATATCAATGTGCTCTTTTGTTTTTTCACTTAAGGCAGTTCTTAACATTTCTGCATTAGTAACGCCTTCAATGGTAATGGGATTTTGCATAATAAGCATTATTCCTTTATTGGCTATTTCGTTAGTTTTTAAATTAGTAATATCTTCACCATTATAGGTAATTGTTCCTGAGATAATGGAATAATTTGGATCTTTAAGGATTGTTTTACAGATTGTACTTTTACCGACACCATTTGGGCCCATTAGACAGTGGATAGCATTATCTTCGATAGTTAAATTAAAGTTTTTTAAAATTGTTTTTTCGCCAACATTAACTACTAAATCTTTAATTTCTAACATAAAAATCACCAAAGGTATTGTATCATAATTTAAATTAGAACAAAAGGAAAAAGAAGTATTGCTACTTCTTAGACGATGATTATTGGATTACCATCATAGGAAATGACGAAATTTACAACATCATTATCTGACTTAATGGTAGTTTGGTTATTCGAGCGATAAGAGATTGGTCCATATTTTCTTTCAACATGGCTTTCGCTATCTCTTTTTGTTTTTGCGTTTTTCCGATAGCTTCGCCTTCTGCTTTACCTTTGGCATGACCAATGGCTTCGCCCTTCTCTAATCCGATGGCTTCGCCTTCAGCGCGACCCTCAGCTCGTCCTTCCTCCAAACCGGTGTTACGGCCATAATTCTCAGCTGCATCAAGTGCGGTATTTATTCGCATTTTTTCTTCGTGTTCCCAATCATCTCCATTGATTGTCGCATCTTCTACTGCTTCTAATATTTTCATATCAAATTCCATACTACTAAATATTCCTCCTTCTATAGCTTCTTTAATTTGACTTGTATTTTCGGCCATTAGTAAATGGCAGAAATTAATCATTTTGTTTCTACATCCAGTATACCACTTTTGATTGCCAAAGTCTACATCAAGTAGATATGTTCTCATCGTATTTTTTCCAATAA
>CANQIR010000084.1 GCA_947624095.1 uncultured Bacilli bacterium | reverse complement strand
GAAATATTACATAACTCTGGAAAAATTTCTCATAAGGTTGCTCAAGAACTTGCATATAAGGAATATGATAAATTTAGGAAAAAACAAGACACATTATTAGTTTCAGATTTTGATAAATTTCTTGAAAATGATAAAATACTAAAAGAAATTGGAAGTGATAAAAATGAATGAAAATAAAACAAACATTAACTGGTATCCTGGTCATATGGCTAAGACGAAAAGACAGATTAGGGAAAAAATGGATGTTATTGATGTAGTATATGAATTGGTAGATAGTAGAATTCCTTATTCTTCGAAGATGCGAGATATTGACGATATAATTAAAAATAAACCAAGGATACTTATAATGACTAAGTATGATCTTTGTGATAAAGAGGAAACAAATAAATGGCTTAAATATTATGAAAATTTAGGATACAAAGTATTGCCGGTTAATTTAGGCAATAATAATATGGAAGATTTAGTTAAAATTACTCACGAGATAATGCAGGAAAAACAAATTCAGCGAATTGATAAAGGGTTAAAACAGCGAGAAGTACGAGCTTTAGTTATAGGTATTCCAAATGTTGGTAAATCTACTTTGATTAATCGGATGGCCAAAAGAAATGCGGTAGTAACAGGTAATATGCCAGGAGTTACGAAAAATTTAAGTTTTATAAAAACAAATAGTGATATATTATTGCTTGATTCGCCAGGAATTTTGTGGCCAAAGTTTGATAGTGAAGAAGTAGCTTTAAATTTAGCAAGTGTGAGTGCAATTAAAAGTGATATCTTACCCATAGATGAGGTGGCCATTCATATTTTAAAGAAACTTAATACGTTTTATCCAAGTATTTTAAAGCAAAGATATAATTTGGATGAGCTTGTGGAAGATTACGAAATGGTGTATGATAAGATTGGTAAGAAGATAGGAGCATTAATTAGTGGAGGCGAAGTAGATTACGATAAGGTTAGCTTAGCAATAATTAATGACATTAAGAATGAGTATATTAAAGGTATAACTTTTGATAGGAGATAAGTATGGATATTGAAGTAGTTAAATATTTAAATGAAAAGTTAAAATTAGATGAATATTTAGGGGAAAAAGAGTTTGATTTATTTATGACGAGATTTGCTAAATATTTTAAAGGCAATTCCAGTAAAAGAAGTGCTAGTGGAGTAGGTGGTCGAACACTTGAAACATTAAAGAAGAATTTGGATGATTTGAGTAAATTTTTAACTGCTATAGGTTGTGGGATAGCAGATATTATCTATGTTATCGATGAAGCACCAGATTTATTAAATGTTGATATTAATAAACTATATGATAAATATCTAGTTTTAGGAATGTTGCCAATATGTGAGGAAGTAACTGATTATCGTTTAGAACATATTTTAGCTAAACCGGAGGATATTAGAACAGGATTAGAAACTATTTATGCGAGAATTATGTTTGCTACAGAGGCAGGGTATCCTATGGAAAAGGCAACTTGGAATATGATTGTGCACGCAACGAATAGTGAATTTGCAGCAGTATTTGTTAAAGGAGCATATAGCAAGAGTTATAAGATATTAGATAGCAAAAATGCTTATAATGAGGAAGCAGTAAAGAAACTTTATCCAATAACGGAAGCGAAGATAGAAGAGTTAAAGGGTTTAAAAGCAAATAAAGAGGTAGTAGAGAATTATGAAGGTAAAGGACCAAGGGTTACAGTGTGATTTAAAGTATGAAAAGGAATTATATAAAAATAATATTACTCTAATTGCGGGAGTTGATGAAGTTGGACGTGGGCCTTTAGTTGGGCCGGTTGTAGCAGCAGCAGTAATATTACCGGTTAATTATCAGTTAGAAGGACTTAATGATAGTAAAAAGTTAAGTGAGAAAAAGCGGAATTTATATTATGATATTATAATGAAAGATGCGGTTGCGGTTGGGATTGGTGAAGCTTCTAACGTGGAAATTGATGAGATTAATATTTATGAAGCTAGTAGAGTAGCTATGCAAAGAGCTATAGATAACTTAAAAATTAAACCGGAACATATTTTAGTAGATGCAATGCCTCTACATCTAGATATTCCTTCGACTAGTATTATTCATGGGGATGCGCTTTCTTTATCAATTGCAGCAGCTAGTGTAGTAGCTAAAGTTACTAGGGATCGAATGATGGATGATTTTGATATAATTCATCCAGAGTATGGGTTTAGAAAACATAAAGGTTATCCAACAAAATATCATTTGGAAATGTTAAAAAAATATGGACCGCTTGAAAATTATAGGTTTACATATGGACCAGTTCGTGATTTAATTAATAAATGTGAAGAAGGAAATAATAGAAAGTAAGGTTTAGAATGAAGAATCTATTTTTAAATCGAGTTTTTAAAAATTATTTTTTAATGTTTTTAACATTTTTTAGTACGGAGATTATATTTAGAATAGTTCTAAATATTCCTATTTGGGAATGGTCTTTACTTAGAATATTTTTAGGATTGACGGCAATAAGTTTTCTTTTAGGAACTTTATATTCTTTTTGTGGAAGAGTAGCTGGCAATATATTATCTTTTATTACTTGTTTATTTATGAGTATTTATGCTATTTTACAAGCTGGTTTTGTCAATTATTTGGGAGTTTATATGTCGATAAATACTTCCAGTCAAGCTGGCGCTGTTAAAGAATATATTGCGGATTATATTAAAAGTTTTAAAAATGATTTTTATTTTATTTTAATACCGGTAGGAATTTTATTAATATATTATTTATTATGGGAAAGAAAAGTTAAAATAAAAATAAAGAATAGAAATTATAATGTATTAGAAGTTCTAGGGGGAGAAGAAGCTAAAGAAGCAGAAAGATTGCGGATTAAAACACAAGATAAGAAGACAGCTAGAACAACAAGAGTAGCTTTTTTAGTACTGATAATATTTTCTATTGGGTTCTATTATTTTTCTTTGACTGCAGATTTTATGCAAAATAAATTACAGTTAATTAATAATAAAAGTTTATTTGAAAATCCGGAAATGCCAAATATTGCAGTAAATCAGTTTGGAATAACGATGTTTGGACTTTTAGATGTAAAGACTACTATAATGCCTGCTTCAACTTTGGATGATGAATTTATTAATGGATTTAATAAACCAATTCAAGAGATTACTGATTATACAAGATATATAGATGATACTGCTTGGGAAAAGATTATTGGGGAAGAAAAAAATACTAATTATAAGAGATTAAGTAATTATTATATAAGTAAAAGGATAACACCAAAAAATGATTATTCGGGAATATTTCATGGTAAGAACTTAATAGTTATTATGATGGAATCTACTAATAATATTGCAATTAATCCAGAATATTTTCCAAATCTATATAAGTTATATTCAGAAGGTTGGAGTTGGGATAATGCCTATTCACCAAGAAATGCCTGTTCAACTGGCAATAATGAAATGAGTGGAATGGTAAGTATTTTTACGATTAATAGATCTTGTACAGCGAATTATTATAAGGATAATGAGTATTTTACGGGTATATTTAATTTATTTAATCGAGCTGGTTATACTACGAGTAGTTATCATAATAATGCTGATCAATATTATTATCGTAAGCAGATTCACGCTGGTATGGGAAGTATGAAATATTATAATGCTAATGATTTGGGTATTAGTGTACCAAATGTTTATCAAGAATGGGAAAGTGACATTGAATTAATGGAAAAATATTTGGCTAATATTAAAGATCAGGATCATTTTATGAGTTGGATAACGACAGTTACGGCTCATCAACCTTATACGGTAAGTAGTGAATATGGTGATTTATATTTAGATGATTTTGCCGATACAGAATATAATACAAGTTTAAAAAGATATCTATCTAAGTTAAAGGTATTTGATCAAGCGATTGGTACTTTAATAAGTGGATTAGAAGAACAAGGTAAATTAGATGATACTGTTATTGTTTTATATGGAGATCATTATCCATATGGTCTTACTAATGCAACTTTAAAACAAATTGTTGATTATGATATAGATAAAAATTATGAAGTTGATAGAACACCATTCATTATTTATAATCCGAATATTAGAGCTACTAAATTTACGGAATATACTTCTTATATGAATATTTTACCGACATTAGCTAACTTATTTGATTTAAACTATGATCCAAGATTATATTCAGGATTTGATATATTAAGTGATGAGTATGAAAATAAAGTAGTATTTGCGGATGGGTCTTGGCAAAGTCCAATTGGTTTTTATGATGCAGCAACGGGTAAAATGGATTATTTTGGTGATGAAAGATATGAAGATGAAGAAATATTACGAATAAATCAAGAAATTGTTAATAATATTAGAATGTCTAATTTAGCAATAACAAGTAATTATTTTGAGTATTTAGGTAAAAAACTAGCAGAATATAATTCTCCGTTATTACAGAATAATATAATATTTAATGAACAGGAAGAAGTAAATGGGGATGAAGAGAGTCAAGGAGATACTTTAACTTCCTAATAGAAAGGAAATTATGATGAAAAAATTAGTTATTGTAGAAAGTC
>CANQIR010000083.1 GCA_947624095.1 uncultured Bacilli bacterium | reverse complement strand
TTGACCTAGCTCTAGTCTTACCTCATCGAATTATTACTAATATCTTAGAAGGCTTAGAAATCCTCGCTAAAATAATTCCTGGTATTAATAACGATGATACTTTACTATATGGCCCCGAAATCAAATTCTTTAGTAATGAAATAGAAACTGATAATAATTTCAAACTAAAAAATGATAATATCTATTTTATCGGTGATGGAGCAGGGAAGGCCGGCAATATTGTTGCTGCTAGTGCTACTGGACTTGTCGCCGCTAGAGATATCCTTAAATCTCTCCAAGTTAAATAGCAATTTTTACAACTTTTATCATAATATTTAAATAGGTGATAGTATGAATAAAAAAGAAGAATTTAAAGCCTTCGCCTCTAATCACCCGGAACTCCTCTCTAGTATTAAAAGTGGTGAAATGACTTGGCAAAAATATTATGAAATTTATGATATATATGGCGATAAAAAAGAAGCTTGGGATAAATACCTAAATGATACCAATCCCAAAAATGATTCATTATCAAAAATAATTAAAAATATTGATATGGAATCCATTCAAAATCATATCAATACTGCTCAAAAAGCATTAGGTTTTATTAGTGAATTAACTAGTAAAAGCAGTGAAAATCTAGGAAGTAATCTAGCTAAAGGACCCACATCGCCAAGACCAATCAATAAATTTTTTGGTGACTAATGAATCAATTATTACTCACCCAAATTAAATCCAATCCCAAATACTATGATTACTTAAAAGAAAATAGCTATTGGCTTAAAAATTTAAATCGCCATAGTACCATATACAAAGAATATGTCGCCTTTATCAAAGATAAATACCACCTCCGTCCAACTGATAAAATAGCTAGTGCCATTGATGATATTGATCTAGTTGCCAACATTTTGACTAGTTTAAAATAATATATTGAAAATCTAAATATTTTATTATATAATTTTATCATAGAGGAGGCATATTGATGAATATCAAAAGCAAATCCAAAGGTTTTACCTTAATGGAATTAATCGTTGTAATCGTAATTTTAGCCTTACTAATCTTGATGGCTGGTCCTCAAATATTAAAACTAATGGAACAAAATAAACAAGGAACTTTCCGAAATGATGTCCAAGAAATGGTCAAAACTGCGGAGAACGCCTTTACAACCAAAAGCCTAAAACCTAATAGTGGTATCAAAATAGTTAATGGTAGAAAGTATTTATGTATGAGTCTTGAACAATTGAAAAGTGAAGGATTCTTAAACAAAGAATTGAATGATTCAAGTGACAATCCGTTGTGGATGGGCTGGATAGAAATTAGCGTTCCAACTGGTAACGGAGAAACAACTTATACATTAACAGTTACTAATGGTGAATATTATCTTCAAGAGGTTGCATCTAATAAAGTTGATGCTACTGACTTGACTAGTACAACAAGTATTCATCGTCCATCAAATTGTCCAACTGTTAGCTCATATGGCGACGTCGGTAAGTAATACTAATTAAAAATTGATTATTCTGTAATCAATTTTTTTATGCTATACTTTAAATGGTGATGTATTTATGTTAATTATTGGTAGTCATGTGTCTTTTAACCAAGATCAATTACTTGGTAGTACCAAAGAAGCTATTAATTATGGTGCTAATACCTTTATGTTTTATACCGGCGCCCCAACCAATACTCTTAGAAAACCAATTGATAAAAATCTTTTAAACGAAGCTAAAAAGCTAATGCAAGAAATCTGCCACGCTCCCTATATTATTAATTTAGCTAACCGTAATGATGAAGAAAAATGGCAATTTAGTATTAACTTCCTTAGGCAAGAACTATCTCGTTGTGCCACACTTGGTATTAAAACTATTGTATTACATCCCGGTAGTGCTGTTGGTATAAGTAAAGAAGAAGGCCTAGCTAATATCGCTGCTGCTCTAAACTTTATCTTAAATAATAATAATGATGTTACTATCGCCCTCGAAACTATGGCCGGCAAAGGCAGCGAATGTGGCCAAAGTATTGAAGAAATTGCTTACTTATTAAATAATGTCCAAGATAACACCCATTTAGCGGTTTGTTTAGATACTTGTCATTTAAATGATGCTGGTTATGATATGGCTAACTTTGATGAATTCTTACAAGATTTTAATGCCTTAATTCCTCTATCAAAGATTAAATGTATTCATATTAATGATTCCAAAAATCCTCTTGCTTCCCATAAAGATCGTCATGCCAATATCGGTTTTGGCACTATTGGTTTTCCTAATCTAATCAAAATAATTTATCACGAAAAATTAAAAGATGTTCCTAAAATCCTAGAAACACCTTATATTGGTAATACTGATGAAGATAAAGAACGTCTATATCCGCCGTATAAGTTTGAAATAGCAGCAATTAAAGCCCAAGAATTTAATCCTCATATCCTAGAAGACATCCGTAATTTTTATAGATAATTAGCATATTTTAAAGCATATTCCTTAATTAATTTTTGAATTTTTAAATAGTTTTCTTCGGAAAACTTATTTTTATATCTACTAATATCTACATTTCCGTGATTACTTAAAATATATTGCCAATTCTTCTTCGCAAAATCATAAACAAAATCTAATTCCTCATCACTTAAACTAACATTATTACTTATTGCAAAATCATTTACTTGTTCTTTAGTTAATCTACTCATAAACCTTTCTATTAACACATACATAAAATCACCTATAATATTGTATGAAATATCGCCAAAGAAGAATACTATTAATAGGTGATTGTATGACCAAAAAAACCATTTATATCAATAATTTTTTAATCATCTTATTTGTTTCTATTTCTCTAACTAGAATTATCTATTTAAAAACTAAACAAAATACCTATCTATCCCTTTATCAAGAAAAAACTTCTAATATTGTCGAAGGTTATAGTGCTCCTAGAGGTAGAATTACCGATCGTAATGGTATCATCCTAGTAGATAACATTTCTACTAATATTATTACTTATCGTAAATTAAATAATATCGATGATGAACTATCCCTTGCTAAATCTTTACTTGCCCTAATCGGCGACTATCCACTTGCTACTACTAATGAATTAATAGATTACTATATTTTAAGTGGCAATGCTCAAAAATACTTAACTGATGAAGAACTAAAACTATATAATGAACGTCAATTATCTAAAGAAGACTTAATTAATTTTCAAAAAGAACGTCTTAGAGAAGAAGATTTAAACTATGATGATTTAACTAAACAAGCTATTCATCTCTATTATCAAATGAATAAAGGCTATGCCAAAGAAACTAAAATCTTAAAAAAAGATGTTGATGAAAGCATCTGTGCTAAAGTCTATGAAGCCAGTCTTCCAGGTATCACTTGTGAAAATAGTTGGGAAAGAGTAATTTTAGATGATGCTATCCCTTCAATATATGGTAATATTAATTCTATTCCCGAAGAAGATAAAGACTATTACTTATCTTTAGGTTATCGTCTTGATGACTTAGTAGGAGTTAGTTACTTAGAAAAACAATACGATCAATACTTACGTGGTACTAAAAATAAATATATAGTTGAAAAAGATAATTCCCTTACTTTATATGAAGAAGGTAGTATCGGTAATGACTTAGTATTATCAATTGATATTAATTTAGTTAAAGCTATCAACAATATTATTGATGAAAATCTAATTAAAGCCAAAAGCTTACGTAAAACCGATTACTTTAATAGTGCTTATGTTATTGTAAGTGATCCTACTACTGGTGCTATTATTTCCTTAAATGGTCGTCGCATATTATCAGAAGGGGAGAAATATACTTTAAAAGATGTATCACCTAATGTTATCAATACTTCCTATACAGTTGGGTCCGTAGTTAAAGGTGCTTCAATGACTGTTGGTTTCTTAAATAACTTAATCACTCCTGGTAAAAAAATTAATGACTCGTGTGTTAAACTGCACTTTGTTCCTGCTAAATGTTCCTATAAAAGATTTGGTCTTATTGATGATATTGATGCTTTAAGAATCTCATCTAATTATTATCAATTTATTTTAGCTATTGGTATAACTGGTAAAACTTATTCTTATAATATGGAACTTAATGCTACTATCGACCACTTTAATAAATATCGTGATACCTTTGCCTTATTTGGTCTAGGAACTACTACCGGTATTGATTTACCTAATGAAACAACTGGTATTAAAGGTTCTACTATAGCTGATGATTTACTCCTTAATTTATCTATTGGACAATACGATACTTATACCCCAATGCAACTAAGTCAATATATCAATACTATAGCTAATGATGGTAAACGAATTCAAATGAGTCTTATGTCTCAAATTAAATCTGGTAATCAAGTACTTTTAGAAAATACCGGTACAGTCTTAAATACTATAGAAAATAACTGGTACTTTTCCCGTATTAAAGAAGGCTTCCGTCAAGTCCTTGCTAGTGGTACAGGCCGTAGCTTTATCTCCCCAAATTATCATCCAGCTGGTAAAACTGGTACATCTGAAACTTATCTAGATAGTAAAACTACCCTAATAACCAACACCTTTGCTTCCTTTGCACCCCTAGAAAATCCTAAATAT